>DATMBI010000345.1:0-13389 GCA_035559375.1 Gemmatimonadaceae bacterium
CGGCGGTTTCGGATTGGCTGGGCTCGTGCCTCGCAGCGAGTGTACGTACACCGCCAGTGCAGTGATCTGCTGCGGCTGCAGCACCTTGCCCCAGGCAGGCATGCCTTTGGCGAGTACGCCCTCGTCGATCGTCTTCCTTATTTCGGGTAGCGTCCCGCCATGGAGCCAGTAGTCGTCCGTCAAGTTAGGACCGATCGATCCGCCACCGTCGGCTGCATGACACGCGGAGCAGTTCTGCGCGAACAGGCGCGAGCCGGAAGCTATTGTCGCTGGATCGGCCGCCAGCGCGGCTAGTTCCTCGGCGCTAGGTGCACCGGCGGCCGCATGTTTGGCCAAGAACTCTCGGTGCCGGGCCAACTTTGCCTCGTATTCGGCAATGCGTCCCTTGCCGATGCCTATACCGGGGACATTGAGTGCGTACAAAATCGAAAAGACGATCGTGCCCCAGAACAGTGTCAACCACCAGCGTGGAAGGGGGTTCTCGTATTCCTGAATGCCGTCGTAGCTGTGTTCCAAGAGCCGATCGGCGTGCGTTTTCTCCGGTGCTGTCATGGCCGATGATGGGTAGCGGGGGTGTCGTCTTCCAGCGGTAAGCGGGCTGCCTCGTCGTAGCTGCGCTTTCGCGACGGGAGGAAGGTGCGCCAGACTATCGCAGCGAAGGCCGCTACGAAGATGACCAGTGCCACCTCGGCCCAGCTGGACAGTCCCGCTCCGGACATGATGTCGGTCAAGCTCATCTCAGCCCCCGTAAGCGCGTGGAATCGCGCGCGGCAGCCACGCCGCGAGCGGTAGCTACGTCGGTACCTAGACGCTGCATATAAGCCACTAACGCGATGACCTCCTTGGTCTCCAGGCCGGCTTCGCCGCCAGCGGCCACGATGCCACGCGCGATCTGCTCAGCCTGTCGGCGAGCTAGCTCGGGTGCTCGCAGAAGTGCCTCGCCGTAAGGCACTCCCAGCATCGCTAGCGCATCGACACGTTTCTGGATGCCAGCGAAATCGAGATCTCTCCGCAGCAGGTGCTGGTAGGAAGGCATCAGCGACTTCGGGGAGATGGACTGTGGGTTCTCGAAATGGCGTACGTGCCAGAGGTCCGAGTATTTTCCCCCCTCTCGACCCAGATCGGGCCCGATACGGCGCGATCCCCACAGGAAGGGATGATCGTAGACGAACTCGCCCGGCTTCGAGTACTCACCGTAACGCTCGGTGTCGTAGATCAACGGCCTTACCATCTGGGAGTGGCAGTTGAAGCATCCCTCGCGGATGTAGATGTCGCGACCGGCTAGCTCGAGCGGAGTGAGTGGCTTCACCGCAGCAATCGTCGGAACGTTCGAGCGAATGAGAATAGTGGGCACGATTTCGAACAGCGAGGCGATCACGACCGCCAGTGTGGTCAGGGCGGTGAATGTCAGCGGCATCGCTTCCCAGCGGCGATGCCACGCAAAGGACATGAACCGAGCCCATGCACTTTGTGGAGCGGGTGTCGGAGTATCGACCGTGGCCGCGAGCGGGGTCAGTCGCGCCGCTCGTACGATCGGAACCTCGTAGCGCGCCGGCCGCCGCTGCCATGTCCGGAATATGTTGTACGCGAAGAGCAGCGCGCCGGCGATGTACAGAGTGCCACCGACTGCCCGCACCCAGTACATGGGAACCAAGCGCGCCACGGTTTCTACGAAATCGGGGTACTGAAGGCGCCCAGTTTCATCGAAGGCGCGCCACATCAGACCCTGGGTGACGCCAGCGCTGTAGATGGCCACGACGTAGAGGATTATCCCTAGCGACGCGATCCAGAAGTGCACCTCCGCAAGCCTCTTGCTGTAGAGCTGTGTCTGGAAGAGGCGCGGAGCCAGCCAGTATATCATGCCGAAAGTCAGGAAGCCGTTCCAGCTCAAGGCACCCGTGTGAACGTGGGCGATAACCCAGTCGGTATAGTGCGCCAAGGCATTGACGCTCTTCACCGACAGCATCGGTCCCTCGAATGTCGCCATTCCGTACCCTGTTATGGCCACGACCATGAACTTGAGCACTGGGTCGTCGACCACTTTGTGCCACGCGCCCCGCAACGTGAGCAAACCGTTGATCATGCCGCCCCAGGATGGCATCCAGAGCATCACACTGAACAGCATTCCCAGCGTAGAGGCCCATTCAGGAAGCGCGGTGTAATGCAGGTGATGAGGGCCGGCCCATATGTACATGAAGACGAGGGTCCAGAAGTGCACTATCGAGAGCCGATAGCTGAATACCGGCCCTTCTGCAGCCTTGGGCATGAAGTAGTACATCAAGCCGAGGAACGGCGTGGTGAGAAAGAACGCCACCGCATTGTGACCGTACCACCACTGCATGAAGGCGTCCTGGACGCCTGGGTATATGGAGTAACTCTTCAACCAACCAGCCGGAATCGCGAGGTTGTTGAATATGTGAAGGATCGCCACTGTCACGATACTCGCGATATAGAACCATATAGCGACGTAAATGTGGCGTTCCCTGCGGCGCACCATCGTCATTATCACATTGACGGCGAATAAAACCCAGACGACGGCGATAGCAATATCGATGGGCCACTCTAATTCAGCGTACTCCTTGGCCTGAGTGTATCCCAGTGGAAGGGTCAGCGCTGCTGCGGCGATGATCGCCTGCCATCCCCAGAAGTGGATACGGCTGAAGGCGTCGCAGAACATCCGCGTCTTGAGCAGCCGCTGCGTGGAGTAGTAGAGACCGGTAAAGATAGCATTGCCGGCAAAGGCGAAGATCACGGCGTTGGTGTGCAGAGGGCGCAGGCGGCCGAAGGAAAACCAGGGTGCCAGGTTCAGCGATGGGAGTGCTAGCTGCAGGGCGACTATCAAGCCCACGGTGAACCCTACGAGTCCCCAGACGATGGTGGCCCAGAGAAACTTGCGGACGATGTCGTCGTCGTACGAGAACTGCTCGAGGACCTCTGACGTAGCTGTCGGCGGTTGGCTCATGCGCGCTTTTTCCCCCGCGTGCGGTGTCACTTGACCGGGCACCGAACCTCGTCAGCTCCTGGGCTGGCGGCCGGGCACGAGTTGTCGCAATATCTGGCGGGCGCGTATTAGCGCTGGATCGGGCGCCTTCGGATGGCCTAGTGGGGGATTCCCCTACTACTTTCGACGCTCGAGCTCGGGGAGGAGGACGAAGCGAGCGAAGCGATCGAGCTTCAGATAGCGCGCGGCTGCTGCGCGGATCGAGTCGGCGGTCAGTTTCTCTACGAGGTCTTTGTAGGAGAGCAGGCCGCGTGGATCCTCGCCGTTCTCGATACGTGCCAAGAGGTTGAGGGCCCAGTAGGAGTTCTCTCGTGTGCTGATCTCTAGGTCGCGGATGTGCTGGGCACGTACCGTCTCCACATCCTCGATCCGTGGCCCGAAGCGCTGCAAGGAGTCGATGGTGGCCAGCACAGTCTCGAATAGCGGGTTCGCGTTTTCAGGAGCGGACTCGAACTGTATGGCAACCTGATATTCGGGATGCGGTGCACCGGTAGCCTGGGCGCCGACACTCACCGAATACGTACTGCCCAGAGCCTCCCGCAGCTTGTCCAGCAGAATGATTTCCAAGAGGTCGCCTAGCGAGCGGAGCGCGTAGCGCACCTCTGGGTTGTAGTCGGATTCGCCCGTGAAAATCACGAGAGTTTGTGCCTTCGGTTCCATTCCCTTCCGCACCACCCGTTCCACGATCCCGGCAGGAGGTCTCATGCCGAGGTCTCGCCACTGCTCGCGATTCTCGGCCGCAGGAAGGCCACCGATCCATCGTTCGACGAGCGGGCGCAGGGAGTCCAGCTCGACTGCGCCGACTATGACGAAAGTGAAGTCGGAGGCGCCGGCGAACCGGTCGCGGTAAATGGCCAGTGCGCGATCCAGGCGCGCCTCGCTCAGCACAGCCGGGCCGAGTGGCCGCACTCGGAAATGGTGCTGCCCCATTACTGCCTGAACGGTATCGGCAAACACTGCTTCCGGTGAGTTAGCTCGATTGGCCAAGACCAGCCGGAACTGATCCATGAGCACTCTGAAGGCTGAAGTGTCGTACCGTGGGGCCGTCCAGCGCAGGTACATCAACTGGAGCATAAGCTCCACGTCCTTCGACGAAGCCTGTCCCGCCCAGCGTTCCGCTACGTCTCCGAGCGCTGCCGACACTGCAGCTCGCTTCCCTGCGAGTCGCTTTTGAAGATCCGTGAGGCTGAACTCGCCAGCACCGCTGCGTTCTACGATAGTAGTTGCCAGGGCTGCCGAGACGTAATCAGAGTCGGCAACCAAGCTCAATCCTCCAGGGCTGTAGGCTCGCAGAAGAACCTCGTCTGCTTTGAAGTCGGTCGGCTTGACCAACACGCGCGCGCCGTTCGCTAGACGCCAGTCCACGACTCCTAACTCAGGAACGGTCGTCTCGGCGACGATACGCCCGGGTATGGGCGGTGTGGAAACGAGTGGAGCTGTGCTGAGGTTCTCGACATACGGTGCAACCGATGCCGTGTCTTCTCCCGCTAGGATCTCCAGCAATCGTGCTGGGCTAGGCATGAGGGCCTCTGCATGCTGCGGGGCAGCCACAGCTACCACCCGGTTGGCTTCGCTGATCCAGTCGCGGCCTAACGAATTCACCTCGTCTAGGGTGATGGTCGGAAGGAGAGCGCGAGCGGTCTCGTACTCCCACTGTATGCCCGGTGCAGCCTCGCCACTCAGAAAGTGCGCTATGTACTCGTCTGCCAGCACCGCCGATTCGGTCTTTTCGCGTTCCGTGTACGCGTTTTCCAAGGTGCGTAGCACGGCGCTTCTGGCACGTTCCAACTCCGATGGGAGGAAGCCGTGGCGGTCGACGCGCCGCGCCTCTGTGAGCAGGGCTTCCACTCCACGGGCCACGCCGCTGTCCGGCACGACGGCGGCCAGGAAGTAGGCGTCCATCGTGCGTACGAACTGCCCGTATGTGGACGAAGCGAAGGCGAACGGTGCGCCAGGTTGCCTGGAGATCTCCGCGAGGCGGTCGTTCAGCATGCGGTTGTAGAGGCGACGCACGAGGAGTGCGCGATAGTCGGCCACGGTGCGCAGTTCCACTCTGGTGCGCTTGTAGAGAATCTGTACGGTGGATACCTGCTGCTCAGGGTCGGTCACCACGGTAACGAGTGTGCTGTCGTGCTCAGGCACCGGGTAGCGGAGGCGCGTGCGAGGCGTGGCGCGAGCGCGCCACGCTCGAAATCGTTCGCGAATGGCCATCTCCAAGGAGTCGGGATTGCAGTCGCCCACTGCCACTACTGCCATGAGGTCAGGACGATACCAATCGTCATAGAAACGCCTCAGGCGTGCGGGATCGGCACTGGCGATTACTGCCGTATCGCCGATCGGGAGGCGCACCGCGTAGCGCGATCCCTGAAATAGTACTGGCCACTGCCGATTGCGGATGCGTGTCTCGGCGCCGAGTCCGGAGCGCCACTCTTCGAGCACCACCCCGCGTTCTGCGGCGACGTCGCTGGAATCGAATAGGGCGCCGGATGCCCAGTCTTCGAGTATGTCCAGTCCTCTCTCCACCAAGCCCGGCTTGTCGGTGGGGATGGGGAGGATATAGACGGTTTCGTCGAAGCTGGTGTACGCGTTGAGATCGGCTCCGAAACGTACCCCGATCGATTCCAAGTAGGACACCAAGTCGTTCTTCCTGAATCTCCGTGTGCCGTTGAACAGCATGTGCTCCACGAAGTGCGCTATTCCCTTCTGATCGTCATCCTCTAGAATCGATCCGGCATCCACCACGAGACGCAATTCGAGCCGCTTCTCCGGCCGGCTGTTACGCCGGATGTAGTAACGCATTCCGTTCGGCAAGGAACCCGCTCGGACGGCCGGATCGAGTGGGATGAGTTGCTCCCGAGTCTGCTGAGCCGATGCGTGGAAGGACGTGCTCAGCAAGAGTGCCAGCAAGAGTGGCTTTCCGACGGAGAAGTGGGCCATGGCGGCTAACGAGAATCCAGGCCGAAAGGTACAGCCGAGCCGCTGGAAGGCAAACGCCTTCCATCCGGGCGAGCCGCTAGCGATCGTTCGCACGCTATGAGGCGCGACGGTAAGCTGGTTCCGATAGCGATGTTTCTCTCGCTCGTCCCCGTCACTCTACTGGTGCCGGGGTTGGCCGAGGTGGTCATGGAGCGTCACGGAGGTTCCGAGCGGGACGCTCACGCGTTCATGGTGGTGAACATGCTGGCTGGCATCGTCTCCGTGCCGTTGATACTCCGATCGCTGGCTCGGGTCTCCGACGTGCGGCGCCTGCTTTCCTCGTTGTTCGCTCTCGACGCACTGGCTTTCGCCGGTATGGGTCTGACGGACTCGTTAGGTGGTCTCTATCTGTTCCGGGTGCTGGACGGTGCCGTTCATCTACCTGCTGTCACGCTTTTGATGGTGGTCGCCGGCCGCCTGGCTGGCGGTCGCCGTGGGCGCACGATGGGCGCCCTGGCTTCGGCGCTGATGCTAGGTGTTACCGTTGGCTCGCCGCTGGGTGGTTGGTTAGTGGGGCTGGGGCCCGGTTACCTCTATGGAACGGGCGTGGCCCTGTTTCTCATCGGCGCGGCGCTGGCACTGCTCTTTCCCGAGGTACCGGCGGCGAGCGGGCGGCGCCGTAGCTATCGGTGGAATTGGAGAGCTGGCGAAACCTGGATACCACTCGGTTACGCCTTTCTGGACCGATTCAGCGTCGGAATTTTCGTATCGACCTTCACTCTGTTCCTGGCGCGGGTGCACGAAGTGGAGCCTACCGTACGCGGGCTCTTGGTGTCGCTCTTCATGATCCCGTTCACGCTTCTCTGTTATCCTGTGGGTCGGCTGGCGGAACGAATCGGTTGGTTGGTGCCTATCGTGACGGGAAATGTGCTGTTCGGCCTGGCGTTCGCTTCCTACGGCCTGTTGCCGGTGCAGCTCCTTCCTATGGCTATGCTAGCTTCCGGCGTCGCTGCCGCTGGAATGTTCACCCCCTCCCTGGTACTGGTGGCCGAGCTGGCGCAACGCGGCGACAACGAGGGCCTGTTCGGGGCATTTCAGGTGGCTGGCTCGTTAGGCTTTCTCCTCGGGCCGGCAGTCGGCGGTACGCTGGTGGAGGCAACTCGCGACTCGAGCGGCCGCCCGGCGTACGAAGCGATATTCGCTGCGGTGGGGCTAGCCGCTCTTCTCTTCAGCTTGGTGGCGTGGCTGGTGCTCAGACGACTCGCGCTGCCAGTGGCCCGGGCCCCCGAGCTGGTGCCCGGGCCACCGCTGAATAGCTAGCGCGGACGGCAGGAGGCCGAGACCCCGGCATCCCCCACCGACCAGATTTCCACCCTACGATTCACGCGATGATCGGCCTTGCTGCGCTGAGGTCGAGCGTGATCGTCCGGGAGTATCAAGCACTGCTCCCCGAAACCTTTGGAAGCGATTCGGCTGCTCTCGATTCCGTTGCGCGTTAGGTAGTCGACGACGACTGCGGCCCGGCGTTCCGACAGACGCTGATTGTACGCGTCCGTTCCATAGGGATCTGCGTGACCCTCCACAGCCACCCGCCAGTCGGCATTCCGCCGCAGCGTGGCGATGACTCTATCCAACGTGTCGCGTCCAGCAGGCGTCAGCGTAGCGCGATCGAAATCGAAATGAACTTCGGAAAGCCGCACGATGAGCTCCTGCGACGTGATATTGATCGTGGCGCTGCCAGCCACTCCCTGCCGGTCGGTGCAGGTAAGCGTGATCGCATGATTTCCAGGCGTGAGCTGGCGAGTGAACGAGGCACCGCTGCCGATCTCCCCGTCGCGCGAGCTGCGCCAGCGAGCAGTGGACGACACGTCGCCGTCCTGCGGATCGCGGCACGTTCCAGCGAACGCGATCGGCCCGCGCACTGAAGCGTTATCGCTCGGAGACGTGATCGTGGCTACCGGTGGCTGGTTGGGTGGCGGTGGTGGTGGCGGCGGGGGGGGCGGCGGAGGCGGTGGAGGTGGCGGTGGCGGTGGGGGGGGAGGAGGTGGAGCCTCGAAGCACTTGCCGGAGATCATCCAGGAAAAACCCACCCTGAGTCCTACACTGGTGGACTTTCCGTCGAGTGCGGTAGTACTACCGTTGAAGTTAGGATGCGGGTTGTGGTCGACTGGGACGTCGAACCGCAGAGCAGAGCGTTCGCTCACGCAGTAGCGCAGCCCCGCGATCGCGAGGAAGGCGTCCTCGTACTCGTTCCCGGCGCGTGCACGGCCGATCGTGCGGAAACGTCCCTTGTAGACGTTGTTCTGATAGCCTGCCCCGAGCATGAGTCGCCAGCGATCGCCCAGCCTCGGTCCCCACACCAGTCGCGCACCGACGGGGGTGTAGGTGATGTCCTTGTCCACTCCCGCAGCCTTCCACTTGGACGCTCCGTATTGAGCGTCGCCTTCCGCGAAGAAATCCCTCCAGAAGTTGATGGAGAGCAGTCCGCCTAGGGCCGGAGCATTACTGAGCTCCAATTCCTTGTCGAAGATCGTCAGCTGGCCGAAACCTCCCAGTTCGATCGACTTGGGGCGCTGGGCCGGAGCCGAAATGCTCACGCTCAAGGTCAGCGCTGCCAGGGCCAGCGCCTTCCGCATCGAGTACATGTCCACCTCCATCGAGTGGTGTGGTCAGCGTTCAGCACCGTATCGCTGCCGGTAGGCAGCACGACTACGCGCCAAAATAGCTCCTGCCGGGCCAGCTTCCAACTAGGGCATTTCCGCAACCGATGTCGGGAGTAACGGCAGACGGCAGTGCCATGGCCGTGCCACCAACGCAAGCGAGCCCACTATGCGCCGTGTATCGCGCGATCGATCGCGCTTAGCACTGCGTCGAGTACGGGTTGCACCTCTATCATAGCATTGCGGCGCGGCGCAGCCTCGAACTCGGTGTGATACCATGCGACGATCTCAGGGTCTTTCAGAACATGTCCCGTGAGCACAGCTACGGCTCGCTCGCTCGGCTTCACGAGGCCGTCTAGTACTGCCCGGCGCAGCCCGGCAACGGCGGCTGCACTGGCCGGCTCGCAACCGATCCCGGCACCGTCGACGACGGCTTTTGCTTCGAGGATTTCCGAATCCTCTACCGCTAGCACAGCGCCCCCACTCCCTAGGATAGCACGTACTGCGCGGTCCCATGAGGCCGGTTGTCCAATCCTGATGGCTGTGGCAACGGTATCCGGATTAACTGCGTAGCGTCGCGCAAAACCTTCAGCAAAGGCTTTTGCGAAGGGAGCTGCACCTGCCGCCTGTACGGCAAGGATGCGAGGTTTCGACGCGAGCAGGCCGGCCCGGTGCAGCTCGGCGATCGCTTTTCCGAGAGCGGCCGTGTTTCCCAGGTTTCCGGCAGGGAGGACTATCCAATCGGGAGGGTTCCACCCGAGCTGGTGAAGCAGTTCGATGGCGATCGTTTTCTGGCCTTCCACCCGGTACGGGTTGACCGAGTTGACTACGTACAGCCCTGTGCGCTTTGCGGCTTGCTGTAGCAACGTAAGGCAAGGGTCTGAGTGAGCTTACCCAGTGCGACTCGTCCTGCAGGGACGATAACGACGGCTGGGAGGCCCGCCAGCGCGGCGTAGGCTGCTAGCGAGGCGGCGGTATTCCCGGTAGACGCGCAGGCTACGGCTGTAGCGCCCATGCGACGGGCCTGCGTAATCGCCACCGTCATCCCCCGGTCCTTGAACGAGCCGCTCGGGTTCAGTCCCTCGTGCTTGAGGCGCAACGCTGCGCAGCCGACCCACTCGCTTACGGCGCGGCTGGCTACCAATGGCGTATTGCCCTCCGGAAAGCTCACGATGGCTTCGGTCTCTACCGGTGGAAGAAACTCTGCGTAGCGCCAAACGCCAGACTGCGTTCCCGGAGGTGCGGCGCAACGCTCGTCGAAGCGGCGGCGCAGTTCCGCCGGAGGAATCGTCAGGTCGACGTATGCAATCTCCAGGAGCGATCCGCACTGGCAGCTATCGCGGCGATCCAACTCGGCGTAGCGGAGACCGCATGCTTCGCATACCTGCCAGCAGTCGGGAGTACGGCTCATGGCGCAGCCTCCTTCAGCAGCCTTGCTCCGATCCTGTCCGGGCGTGCCACGCGCTGCACGCACTCCCACCCGCTAGCGCTGTACGCTTGAGCCATGGCAGCCGCCACGTCCGCTGCGGTGGTTTCCGAGTCACAAACAGCGAAAGCCGTAGGTCCTGCACCCGAGATCGATGCCCCTAGTGCGCCGGCTTGTAAAGCTGCTTTCTTGGCGTCAGTGAAGCCTGGAAGCAAGGGCGCTCTCACCGGCTCGGCGATCCAGTCCTCTATAGCGCGGCCGAGCAGGGTGACATCACCACTGTAGCAAGCGGCCACGATGGCAGCTACCTGAGCCGCTTGGTGGAGCGCAGTTGCCAGCGGTACGTCGGTGGGTAGGGCTGCCCTAGCTCGCGCGGTCTGGAGCTGGTAGCGCGGTGTGGCCAGTGCGAAAAACAGCGACTCTGGAACGGGGAGCGCGATGGTTTCGATAGGCTCGATCGAGCGGATCAATACGATCCCGCCCAGTAGCGCTGGAGCGATGTTGTCCAAATGGCGGCCCGCGAGCCGCTCTTCGGACACTAGCGCTGCCGCCAGCAGTTCCCGCCGATCGAGCGTCTCACCGAGGAGCGCGTTCGTAGCCACAGCGGCCGCTACCGCCGATGCAGCGCTTCCACCCTGTCCTGCCGCGATCGCGAGACCTTTGGTCACACGCAGCACGATACCCGGTGCCTCTGCGCGGATGCCTAACGCCGCAGCTCGGGCTAGCACTGCGCCAGCGGCCAGTGCTGCGGCATTGCGATCAGGGTCCGTGGGAAGCGTCGGATCCCCCGGCTCGGCGACTACTATGCCGGGTGAGTCGGACCACGTGGCGGAGACAGTGTCGCCCGCCCCTTCCAGGGCACAACCGAGGATGTCCAGGCCAGGGCCCAGGTTGCCGATCCCTCCAGGAGCGTAGGCGACGGCGCTGATGCTGACAGGCATAGAGCTAAACTTAGGGGAGAGGGGCGCGGAAACGCTGCAGCGGCTTGGCGGGCCCCCGCGTAGCATTGGCGGCGCTAACGTGGACACCGGCGTGCACAGTCGCTAAAGTAGCGGCACCCGGCACCGCGGGAAGTACGGTTTCACCACCCAATACACAAGGTAGAAGAGGAAGGTAGTCAACATGAAGCTCCCCTGCCTGCGCTCCTCGAGAGCTGGATGGTCGCTCGTAACGCTAGCCTTGCTGGTTTCGCTCTCTGGCACTTCGTCGGCCCAGGGGCGGATCACGACCCCTAAAGAGTTCTTCGGGTTCAACATCGGCGACGATTACCAGCTAGCCAACTACACGCAGTTCATGGGCTATTGGCGCAAGATAGACGCCGAATCCGATCGCATGGTGGTTCAGGAGATCGGGAAGACCGCGGAGGGGCGGCCGCAGTTGATGGCCATCGTCACAGCCCCGGAGAATTTCCGCAATTTGGCTCGCTACAAGGACATCGCGCGGCGGCTAGCACTAGCCGAAGGCCTCACGGACGAGCAGGCGCGGGCGCTGGCGAAGGAAGGGAAAGCGGTTGTGTGGATAGACGGTGGCCTGCACGCCACCGAGGTGCTGGGTGCCCATCAGCTGATCGAGACGAGCTATCAGCTAGTGTCGCGCAACGACGAGGAGACGAGGCGTATCCTGCGGGACGTCATCGTTCTGCTGGTACACGCCAACCCTGACGGGATGGAGCTCGTTTCCAACTGGTACATGCGCAACTCGAACCCGCAGGAACGTAGCATGGCGGGTCTGCCGAGGCTGTACCAAAAGTACATAGGGCACGACAACAATCGCGATTTCTATATTCTGAACCAGCCTGAGACGATCAACATGGCGCGAATCCAGTACCACGAATGGTTTCCGCAGATCGTCTACAATCACCATCAGACAGGTCCGGCCGGGACCGTGATGTTCGCGCCTCCGTTCCGCGATCCGTTCAACTACTACTTCGACCCGTTGGTGGTGATCGGGATCGATCACGTTGCTTCTGCGATGCACGACCGGTTCATCCGCGAAGGGAAGCCGGGTGTCACCATGCGTTCGGGGGCTTCTTATTCCACGTGGTGGAACGGCGGACTTCGCACCACCGCCTACTTCCACAACATGATCGGGATCCTTACGGAGACTATAGGCAGCCCCACGCCGATGGAGATCCCTCTGGTGGTGCGCAACCAGTTACCGAGGGCTGACCTCCCTTATCCTATCGAGCCGCAGCGGTGGCATTTCCGCCAGTCGATCGAATACTCGCTCACGGCTAACTACGCCATTCTCGATTTGGCTTCGGAGCGTAAGGAGGATTTTCTCTTCAACATTTATCGGATGGGGAAGAATTCCATCGAACGTGGGAGCCGCGATTGGTGGACTACGACGGCATCCGAGGTCGACTCGCTAGCTGCTCGCGCTACTGCGGGCCGTGGTGCTGGCGGCGCCGGTCGCGCTGGTGGAGCGGGCGGCCGGGGTGGGGCGCAGCTCGCTGGCGCGTCCGGCCAGGAACTCTTCAAGCAGGTGTTGCGCGATCCTGCCAAGCGGGATCCTCGCGGTTACATCGTTCCTTCCGACCAGCCTGACTTTCTCACGGCCACGAAGTTCGTGAACGCGTTGCGCAAGGTGAACGTAACGGTGCACCGCGCCACGACCTCCTTCACTGTGAACGGGAAGACTTATCCGGCCGGGTCCTACGTGGTGAAAACGGCTCAGGCGTTCCGCCCGCACGTGCTCGACATGTTCGAGCCCCAGGATCATCCTCACGATTTCGCTTACCCTGGTGGGCCTCCCGTTCCGCCTTACGACAACGCCGGCTACACGTTGGCGTTCCAGATGGGGGTCAAGTTCGATCGTATCCTCGATGGCTTCGATTGCCCCTGCGAGCGCATCTCAGGTATGGCGGTGCCGCCGCCGGGCACGGTGAGCGCGCAGTCCAACGCGCGTGGCCTACTTCTCAGTCATGCCACGAACGACGCCTTCATAGCGGTGAATCGTGCCCTGAAGGCTGGCGCTGCCGTATACTGGCTCAAGACGCCGATGTCGGCCAACGGCCGCAGCTATCCGGCTGGGTCGTTCTATATCGAAGCGACTCCTGCGGCCCGTAACATGGCGGACAGTGCAGCCCGTGCGCTCGGCCTTTCCTTCGACGGTACGGCGGAGGCGCCGAGCGCCGGTGCAGTGAAGCTAGCGGCTCAGCGTATCGGCCTCTGGGATCAGTACGGCGGGTCTATGCCATCGGGCCACACGCGTTGGTTGTTGGAGCAGTTCGAGTTTCCTTTCGAAGTCGTCTTTCCACCGCAGCTCGACGCCGGGAATTTACGGCAGAAGTACGACGTGCTGGTGTTCGTGACGGGCGCTATACCCGGTGCTGGAGGGCAGGGCGGCGGGTTCGGTGGGGGTGACGTGGCGCCTGGCGGGCGGGG
>DATMBI010000346.1:0-9500 GCA_035559375.1 Gemmatimonadaceae bacterium
TGCCTTCTTCTTGGGCTTGGGGCGCGACTTGCCGAATGTCCCCCGATAAATCTTGCCGCGCCGTGTACGCTGGTCACCTTTTCCCATCGAAAATCCTCCGTGATCCTCCGAGGGCGGTCGCAGGCACAGCCCTCGGCTCTTGCCAGAGACAGGCGCGGCGCCAGGATCCCCGGAGATCGTGGCGCCGCGCACCAACAGCGGAGCGACATGGTCGCTGTCGCCCGACTACAACGTAAGAACATTTTCGAATTTTCGCGAGAGTGTATTCAACGTCGCGGTTTCCGGTCTAGTTCCTCGATAGTACGATTGCTCGGCAATCGCTCCCGCTGTAAACGCCGCGCTACCTCCTCAGCACGCGCCATTACTCTCAACACATTCTCTCCGGCGAGCTTTTCGAGATCCGCTTCCGTCCAACCACGCCGGGAAAGTTCCGCCAATAGCGCCGGGAAGCGCGACACGTCTTCGAGACCTACGGGGAGTTCGTTCCCGGTACCGTCGAAGTCGGAACCGATGCCTACGTGATCCACACCGGCGACTCTGCGCACATGTTCGATGTGGTCGGCGACGTCGGAAAGAGTTGCACGAGGCGCGGGGTTGCTGGCATCCCACAGAGCGATCATACGTGCGGCCGCCGTGCTGTCGCCTGGGTAGCCGCGGCGAGCTTCGGCCACGATCCTGCGTCGTTGTGCCGCGTGATCGGCTACCTTCTGAGAAACGAAGCCGGGCACGAAGGTCACCATCACCACTCCACCATTGGCTGGGAGCCGCCGCAGGATCGAATCCGGCACGTTTCTCGGAACGTCAGTCAGTGCTCTAGCGGAGGAATGGGAAAAGATCACCGGAGCCTCACTTACGTCGAGCGCTGCACTCATGACCGCCGGCGAGACGTGGGACAGGTCCACCAACATCCCGAGGCGGTTCATCTCGCGCACCACCTCCTTACCGAATTCCGTGAGTCCACCGTGGCGCGCACTATCCGCAGCCGCATCGGCCCAGTCCGTGGTGACGTTGTGGGTGAGCGTCATGTAGCGAACGCCCAGGTCGTAGTAGGCGCGGAGAGCACCCAGAGAGTTCTCGATGGCATGGCCACCCTCCATACCGAGCAGAGATGCGATCTTGCCGGCTGCGAACGCCTTCCGTACGTCGTTCACAGTGTAGGCAGGCTGGAAGGCGTCTGGATACCTGGCGATTACTCTCCGAGCTATGTCGATCTGCTCGAGCTGCATTCGGGCGAAACCCGAATCGCGGACATTGCCTGGGATGTATACCGACCAGAACTGGGCCCCGACCATTCCCTCCCGCAACCTGGGGATGTCGGTGTTCCCTGGAGTACGACCGCGGAGGTCGTAAGCATCGACGTCACGTGGTGCTGCCCTGAATTCGGTGCGAATGTACCAGGGCAGGTCGTTGTGACCATCCACCAGCGGGACGCTGCGCAGTACCCTCCTCGCTCGCTCGAGGTGTGGATCCTGTGCTTTCGCGGTCGCGATGAACGCCACGGCCAAGACAGCTAGGGCCGGGAGAACTCTGCTCGGCAGCGCCACGCCGAGCGGCTTGAGGTAATGCAGTGGAGTACTGGTCATGGGAGGATATCCACCCTTACCGGGAACGCGAATGTGGAATAGCCATCCGCAGTCATCTCTGCCGAAACGAAGTATGTCCCAGGCGGCACCGGTGTTGGTGACCCGGGCGGTTCGAATTGATCGTAGCCTCGCCATATGAACTGCCGGCTGACGCTTCCGTTAGCTGGGAAGATTATCTGCGTGGGGACGGGTACGCATTCGTAGCGACCTCCGTCGGGTACGTGGATGCGGCCCCGCGCGTCTCGGATGTAGACCTTGATCTGGCAGGTGGTCGGAAACACCAATCGGACCTGGTTACTCAGTCGGTTGCTGGCGGTGACGGTGATCGTGTCAGTATCTCCGATTCTAATGGCGCTCGTACTGACACTTACCGTGAGGGTGATTGGCTGGTCTTCGACCCGCGGGGCCGCAGGAGACTGCACGCATGCAGCGAGGAAGACCGCGCATGACACTGTGCTCCGCAAGACTGCGGTGGTCAGGCGCACCGTCTCCCTCGCTCGGTCAGCGGCGAGTTGCCAGCGCAGAGTCGCGAACTGCCTTGAACTCCGTGCCGGCCTTCCATTGCGGCCAGGAGCGACCCTGCGCCACCCTGTAGCCGACTTCGAACAGTAACTTGGCATCTTCGACCGCGCCGCTGAGATCCCAGTCCGGCTTTATCTCGTCGCTGGGCTTGTGGTAGTCGTTGGCCGTATACTCGTCCCGCTTCGCCTGACCGAAGCCTGGCGGCTTATCCAAGTACTCGATCCCGGCGTCGGTATACAGCGCTGGCACCCCGAGTTTGGCGAACTCGAAGTGGTCGGAGCGGTAGAAGAACCCCTTCTCCGGTTCTGGGTCCGGCGCTATGGTGCGGCCCTGCTCTTGAGCCACCCTGGCTAGAATGTCATCGAGCGTAGAGTTGCCCAGCCCGATGACCACTATGTCGCGGGTACGCCCCCACTGATTGATGCCGTCGATGTTGATGTTTGCCAGCGTTTTCTCGAGCGGATACAGCGGGTTTTTTGCGTAGTAGCGGGCCCCGAGCAGGCCTTGCTCTTCCGCCGTCACGGCAAGGAACAACACGCTGCGCCTGGGAGCCGTCGGTAGCTTCGTGAAAGCTTTCGCGATAGCCAGCATCTGCGCCGTTCCGGAAGCGTTGTCCAGCGCTCCGTTGAATATCTGATCCCCCTCGAGGGTCGTATCGCGCCCCAAGTGGTCCCAATGGGCCGTGTAGATGACGTATTCGTTCTTGAGGTCAGGGTCAGAGCCCTCCAGCTTGGCTATGACATTGCGGGAGTAAACTCGCCGCACGCTGTTTCGCACTTGTATCGTGGCGGTACCGAACAGCGGCACTGGTGTGAAGTCCTTTCCGCGCGCTGCTGCTTGAGCCCGTCGAAGTCTCGGCCCGCTGCCAGGAAGAGCTCTCGCGCCTTCTGCTCCGTGATCCACCCTTCCACCGGGACGCGACCGCTACCACTGCCAGCGATGTCGAAGTTCTCCCGTCCCCAGCTCCCCTTTACTACCTCGTAAGGGTAACCGGCTGGCCCCGTCTCGTGGATTATGATCGCGGCAGCTGCACCCTTCTTGCTGGCGATCTCGTACTTGTACGTCCAGCGCCCGTAGTACGTCATGGCACGACCCTTGAACATGGTCGAGTCGAGCTGCGTCGAATCGTTGGGATCCGGGACAGGGGGGTCGTTCACGAGAAAAAGTAGGGTCTTGCCGCGCAGATCGGCGCCCTTGTAGTCGTCCCAGCCGTATTCTGGCGCGTCTACGCCGTAGCCGACGAACACGATTTCCGAATTCACGACGTCGATCTGGCTGGTATCGTGCCGCGAGACGGCAACGTAGTCATCGGGGAAGCGCAACTGAAACGTTCTACCCGAGATCTTGAACGTGGCCCGCGGCTGTGCCCGGAAGCCCACCAGTTCGACATTTTGAAGGAAGGAGCCGTCGGGATTACCTGGAGCCAGCCCCAACTGCTTGAACTGTGACACCAGGTAGTTGACGGTGCTGTCTTCGCCTGCCGTGCCTGGTGCTCGACCCTCGAACGCGTCGGACGCGAGAGTGCGAATATGAGCCAGCATGGTACCTGTGTCGATGCTAGCCAGTGCGGGTTCGAGGGCAGAGCGATCCGGCTCACGATCTCCGGAGCATGCGACAAAAGCGACCAGTGACGAGGCCAGCGCTAGTTTCGGAAGGCTGATCGACATAGTTGGGAATGGTTTCGAAAGTTCAGCGGGACTACTCGGTCCCTCCACCGCGGCTACGTATGTAATAGTAGTTCAGCGTGCAGCTCGTTCCAAAATAGTGACCACGAGTTGCTTTATTATTTCGGGGCGATTGGGTTGGACATGACTGCCGGGTAGCCAGATCTCTTCTTTGGGTGGCATGGCGCTTCTGTGCAGCTTTTCGATCGCTGGCCGCGGGAGGCGTTCGTCCTCGCGTGCGTTCAGCAGTATCACTGGCCGTGGAGCCACGCGTGGTAGCCAGCGCTCGGGCCGTACAACCGGTCCTGCTGCTAGGTGGTAAGCCAACCAGGCGACGAGATATCTGGCCGGGGCAAACGGCACGCTCCGTTTGAGGTTGTGTTCCAACAGACGCAGCGGGTCGCCGGCACCGTGCACCAGCCAAAGTCGTGCGACGCGGTCATCCAAAGCGGCAGCGATGGTCGCGAACGGTACTCCGAAAGAAGCTCCAACGAGTTCGATACGAGTAGTATCGACGTGGGGAAGTGTGACCAAGTAGTCCAGTGCCAGGAGGATCGCTGCTGGTGTGTCCAATATCGCTTTTCGTATAGCGGGAACGTGGCGTAGCACCGCCAGTCCTTTCACGTCTATAGGCCCGCTGTAGGGGTAATTCATTGCAGCCACCAGATTCCCGCCGGTGTCGTCCACCAGCGCTGCCGCTCGCTCCCCCGTTCTGTAGCCTCCCAAGATCAGGAAGGCTGGCACGCGGCTGGCACCGGCCGGTGCTCGGACCATCAGGTCCACAGTGAGGCCGCTTGCAGCTGTAAGACGTACCTCCCACGAAGTGTACCGGTCCGTGTCACTACGTCCCGTTTCCTGCACCTCGAGCAAGGTCGATCGCCGGCTCGCGAAGTATGCTTCCGGATGGCGGGGGATCGGCAAGAAGACGTAGAACACGCCCGCAGTTATCGTGGCTGCGACCAGGGCCAGAGCGATCGACAGTGCGAGCCATCGCCCGCGGCTTTTTGCGGTCCGATGGTTTGGGGAGAGGGCGTTTTTCGCCACTATTCGACCTCGTGATCGTTTCGCTGCTCGGGGTCGCTGAGTACCTTTGTCAGCCAAGGGCACTCCACTGGGCCGTCACACCTCGGAGATAGGATGTATCCACTGGTACTGGGACTGCACAATGTTGTGCGTTGGGTAGTAATAGCGCTCGGTGTCTGGGCTGTCATGCTCGCCTGGCGGGGGTGGCTCGCTCGGCGAACCTGGCGTGAGCAGGAGTCTCGGGCGGCTCGGCTTTTCGTGACTGCGTTGGATGTCCAGCTCCTTTTGGGCTTGCTCCTCTACGCTTTTTTCAGCCCCCTGACGCGCCGTGGGTTCGCCGATCCCATGGCTGCGATGAGGGAAGCGCCGGTGCGCTACTTTCTGGTGGAGCACACGGTGGTCATGTTGACGGCCATTGTGCTAGCTCATGTGGGATGGAGTCGAGTGAAGCGAGCCGGGTCGGATTCGCAGCGCTTTCAGCAAGCAGCGCTCTGGCTGGGCGTAGCTCTCGCTGCCGTAGTCGGGTTCGTACCCTGGTGGCGTCCCCTGTTCCCGAGCTTCTAGGCTCGAGATCCTGGTTTTGCGGCTAGATTCGAGGGGTGCGGCTCTTAGCGGTTATCAGGCGGCTGTTCCCGCTCTTCCTCTCGTTCCTGCGCGATAGGCGTCGCTGGTTGATCGTAGGGTCGCCGCTCCCGCGCAGCGAAGGGTTTCACCGCAAGCGCGCTGAGCGGCTGGTGGCTCGGATCGCCGAGCTCGGGCCCTCGTACATCAAGCTGGCGCAGATCTTTTCTGCGCGTGCCGATCTCATCCCTGAGCCGTATCTGAGCGTGCTCGCCACTTTGACAGATCAAGTGCCGCCTGTGCCCGCGGTGGCACTCGAGAAAGAGGTGGAGCGAGCGTGGGGGCGGCCTCTGGAGCAAGTACTCGAATGGTTCGACCCCGAGCCTCTCGCGGCCGCATCGCTAGGCCAGGTCCACCGCGGGCGACTTCACGGGCGGGAGGTGGCCATCAAGGTGCTGCGACCAGGAGTCGCAGAGCTAGTGCGCCGGGACTTGGCTGTGGCTTTGCCGCTGCTGCGGTTCCTGGAGCGCCTGTTTCGCAATGCCCATGTGCGAAGTGCACGAGCGGTAGTCGAGGAGTTCGCTGTGCGCGTTTGGGAGGAAATGGATTTCGTGCACGAGGCTAACAACGCAGACGAGATGCACCTCTATTTCCGGCACGATCGGCGGGTCGTTGTACCCAGAGTCTTCCACGAACTCACCCGGCGCAATGTGCTGGTGCTGGAGTACGTCGAGGGGGTACGCATCGATCGGCTAGCTGGCCTAGGCGGGCCCTGCGACCCGCGGAGAGTGCTCGAGTTGGTGGTGGAGGTGTACCTGCGCATGATGCTAGTGCACGGTTTCTTTCACGCCGATCCCCATCCGGGCAATTTGCTCGTGACAAAGGACGGGCGCCTGGTATTGCTCGATTTCGGGATGGTGGTGCGCGTACCGGTGGAGTTGCGTAGGCGCCTCATTGCCACGGTCTTCGCCGCGATACGCAAAGAGGTGGACGGGGTGGTAGCTGGCTTCGAGGCGCTAGGTATGCTGGCGCCGGGTGCGGACCGCGAGCAGGTGCGTGCGCTCACGGCACGGCTCATGACGATAGCTTATCACCACGCTTCCATGCAGGAGAAAGCTCGGCTCGTCGCCCACGAAGTGCTAGCTACACTCTACGACTGGCCGGTGCAACTGCCTAGCGAGCTGGTTTACTTTGCTCGTACTGCTGCGCTCATCGAGGGGTTAGGTGTGAGGTACGACTCCCATTTCAACCCGTTGTCTTTCGCGGCACCGATCGCATTGCGAATGCGAGGCGAGGTTATGTACTCGTTAGGCGAGAACGGCGACTTTCGCGGGTTATCGACGCCCGGTATTCGAGCGGTGTCGGATCTGGTGGCGCGTGGCGTGGAGAAGCTAGTGGCGGTGGGGCGCAAATTTTTCCGCAGTATGGGACTACCCAGCATCCTAGCCGGTGTGTTGGGTGTGGCTATTTCGGTAGGCTACGCTGGTGCCCAGGAGCGCGTGCGTCTCGGGATCGAGGTACTCTTGTCGGATTCGATGCACCTGGTGCGAGGGAAGCGAGTGGGGTTGATCACCAACCATAGTGGTGTTCTTCCAGATGGACGCAGCACTATCGACGTACTCTTCCGCCATCCCGAGATTCGCTTGGTAGCTTTGTTCGCCCCTGAGCATGGGCTGCGCGGTTCGGCTGCCGCAGGCGAGCTCGTCCGAGACGATGTCGATGTGGCCACGGGTCTTCGGGTGTACTCGCTTTACGGCGAGACTCGCGTTCCTAGCGACTCTGTGCTCCGAGAACTGGACGTTCTCGTGTACGATGTGCAGGACGTCGGTGCTCGCGTGTACACCTTTCCGTGGACGATGGTGCTCGCGGCGGAGGCCGCCGGGAAGCGCGGCGTGCAGTTCGTCGTGTTGGATCGGCCCGATCCAGTACGCGGCGACATCGTGGAAGGGGGAGTTCTCGATCCGGGGTTCCGTTCCTTCGTGGGACTTTATCCGGTGGCTCTACGCTACGGGCTCACGCCCGGTGAGCTGCTGCGCTATCTGGTAGGGAGCGGTCAGCTCGAGGCTCGGGTGTCGGTGGTGCCGATGGCCAATTGGCGGCGTTCCATGTGGTGGGACGAGACGGGGTTACCTTGGCGCAATCCTTCGCCCAACATCCGATCGCTGGAGGCGGCTCTTCTTTACACCGGTACCGTGTTCTTCGAAGGTACCAACCTGAGCGAAGGTCGCGGTACCGATCGACCGTTCGAGCAGGTAGGTGCGCCCTGGCTCCACGATGCCGGTGTCATTGCGCGCGAGCTCAACGCCAAGGGGATGGCGGGGGTGTATTTCGATTCGGTGCTCGTGCAGGTGGAGCCGGGACAGAAGTGGGGCGGGGAGCGGATTCCCATGGTAAGAATGGTGGTTCGCGAACGCGAGCGGTTGGAGCCCTACAGGGTGGGGCTGGAGTTACTCCGCGCCATCTACGTCAAACATCCGAACGATTTTCAGTGGCGTATCCCCCACATCGATCGCCTAGCGGGCTCAGACCGTATCCGCCGTGCGGTAGAACGCTCAGGCGGCATCGAGGAACTCGTTCCGGTGTTGGAGGGCGAGTCCCGTGCCTTTCGGCTCGCAGTGGCCCCGTACCTGATCTATCGCTGAGCTTGCCTCGCCGCGAAACACCGGCGGGACGCCGGTCGTAGTTACTCCCGATGAGACTTTACGAAGCAGTACGTCTGGCGCTGGCCCAGCTACGCGTGCAGAAGCTAAAGAGCTTCTTCTCGCTGGTGGGAGTGGCCATAGGGGTGATGTTTTTGATAGCTGTGGTTTCCATCGTGGAAGGGATGGGGCGCTACATGGAGGACGACGTGGTGGGGAAGCTCATCGCCAAGGGCAGCTTCGAGCTGCGTTACCGTCCCAATATCAACATGGGCGATGTGCCGGAGTCGGAGTGGCGCTCCTGGCGCAACAGGCCCCGGATAACCGAAGAGGATATCGGCCCGGTTACAGAAGTGCTGGCTCCGGGATCGCGCTGGGCGATCGTGGGAGATGGCCAGCTCAGGATCGAGTCACGCTACGCTAGGCCTCGCAACATCCAGGTCAATTGTGTGAGCGAGCAATGGTTCGAAATCAAAGCCATGGGGCTCCAGGCCGGGCGCTATCCGTCGCAGCAGGAATACGAGTTGGGTGCGCCGGTAGTGGTGATCGGAGCAGACGTTCGGGATCACTTTTTCCCGAACTTGGATCCCGTAGGACGCGAGCTCAAGATCGGAGGCTTGCCCTACCAGGTGATCGGGGTAGCAGAAAAGCAGGGTAGCGCCTTCGGCTTGTCCTTGGACCGTTTCGTCGTCGTGCCGTATCGCGCGCCGGCACATCGCTTGGTCAATCGCTTCCGCGTTATCGATGCTATCATCGTACAATCGCCTAACGAAACAGTCATGCAGGCGAATATGGAAGCGGTACGGCAAGTCATGCGGATTCGCCACAAGCTTCGTCCCGGCCAGCGGGACGACTTCGCGCTGCAGACGTCCGACTCGGCTCTGGAGTTTTGGCGCCGAATTCAGGGTTTCCTTGTCGTGGCAGGTGTGGCACTACCTGCGGTGGGTCTCGTCGTCGGAGCCATCGTCATCATGAACATCATGTTGGTGGCCGTGGCTGAGCGCACTCACGAGATCGGGATCCGCAAGGCGTTAGGGGCGCGGCGCTCGGACATCCTACGACAGTTTCTGGTAGAGTCCACGACTTTAGCTGTCGCAGGATCCGTGCTAGGGGTGGCCGCTGGAGCCGCGATGGCGAAGCTGCTGGCTGCTGTTACGCCGCTTCCTGCGTCGGTGGCACTCTGGTCGGTGGTCCTAGCGGTAGGTGTGGGAGGGGGTGTGGGGATAGTGGCTGGCGTGTATCCTGCAAGCCGGGCGGCGCGCCTGGACCCGGTAGCAGCTTTGCGACCCGACTGAGGTGGGATGAAGCTCCCGCGAATCTCTTCTGTTACCGAGGGTGTGGTCATAGCGGTTCAGGCGTTGCGAGCCAACAAGGTGCGCGCCGCGCTGACTATTTTGGGGATCGCTATCGGTGTTTTCGTCGTAGTGGTGATATCGGCAGCGATCCATGGAATCAATTCGAGCATCGCTGCTGAGTTCGAGCGGGCGGGGCCCACGACGTTCTTCGTC
>DATMBI010000347.1:0-5169 GCA_035559375.1 Gemmatimonadaceae bacterium
CTTCGCGCCACGACATCGCCGCAGCCGCTAGGAGTGTGCGGCTCGTGGTCGAGGATCTGCATGCTGTGACCAGGGTGGCTCGCTCGGAAGTTGGAGCTTTGGCGGACACTCTCCGAGACGTCAACGAGGGCGTGCAGCGACTGCTGCGACGGGTGCGCTCGCGGCTCCAGCGCCTCGATGCCCTGGCCGAGTTGGCTCAGGAGGAGGCGGAAGATTTCGTGGTGTCTGCTGCCGCAACGCTGCGGGGGGTCCGGATGGGAGCCAGCGTGTTGCGCCGCGGGTTGCAGCTAGCTCGGCGCAACGGGGGGCGGGCCGGCCGCAGGTTCCGCCGCCGGGGTGTGGCGGCGGACGTGGGCGGCGGTGGGGTGGAGCGACCCCACATCGCCACACGCTCTGGAAGCGACGAGTGAGGCCGAGAGCGTTAGGCTTAGCTCTAGTCGCTGCGGTCTTCCTGCTGGTACTACTGCCGGAAACAGCTCATGCGTGGACGCCTGGCACGCACGTCCACTTAGGGGAAGCGCTGCTGCGTTCGCTCTGGCTGCTCCCCGAGGGGCTCCGTGCTCTGCTCTCGTCGTTCCCCCACGACTTTCTCTACGGTTCGATCGCAGCCGATACCTCGATAGCCAAGAAGTACGCCGCAGCCGGGCGCCACTCGCACAGCTGGCAGGTAGGCTTCGAGGTCTTGGAGCGTGCGCGGGACGACAGGCTGCGTGCCTTCGCATACGGCTATCTGGCTCACCTTGCAGCCGACACGGTAGCTCATAACTACTTCGTGCCGCGCCAGCTAGCCACCACTGCTAGTACGACTGCACTAGGTCACAGCTACTGGGAGAGTCGTGCCGAGATGTACTTGGGCGAAGCCGCGCCGCGACGGGCGCGGGAATTGATCATGTTGGATCATAGTCGGAGCGACGCTCACCTGGACGCGATTCTCAGTCCAACGATCTTCAGCATCCCGACCAGTCGCCGAATCTTTCGAGGAATGGTTCGGGCTGCCGACATGGAGTCATGGCAGCGCGTGTTCCAAGCCCTGGCGGAGCGGAGCCGCTGGGATCTGCCGGAGGAGATAGTTGCTTCCCACCTGGAGCGCTCCTTCGACTACGTCGTGGATCTGCTCGTGCGGGGCCGCGAGTCAGAGCCGCTCCGTCTCGACCCGGCCGGAACTGCCCAGCTGAAGTGGGCCAAGCGTCTTCGCAGGACCGCCCTCCGCGGCGGAGGTGTAACCGCCGCTTTCGTGGAAGCCGAACGCCATTTCGGCCTCCCGCCGTCGTCGCTCGGGTACGCGGCGCAGGTCGATCCTCTGCTGCGGCCCGGTGTCCGCCAGGGCGGCAAGGCTCTGGACGAGCGCTACACCGAGAGGCGGGCGGCGATCAATTGATTCACCTTCCGCGGGTCCGCTCTTCCCTTGGACTTCTTCATTACCAAGCCCACCAATACTCCTAGCAGTTTCCGCTCCCCGGCAGCGAAGCGCCGCGCCTCCTCGGGGTTTTCGGCGAATACCTCGTCTATCCAGGCTAGGAGTTGCGTTTCGTCTCCGACCTGGAGCAGCCCCTCGCGCTCAGCGATCACGGAGGGTTCCTCGCCTCCCTCGATCATTAGCGCGAATATTCGTTTGGCTGCAGAGTGGCTGACGGTACCGCTGCGCACCAGGTCCAGTAATGCAGCTAGTCGCGACGGCGGTACACTCAGCTCTTCGAGCGCCAGACCTCGCGAGTTGAGCTGAGCAAGGAGTTCACCCATGATCCAGTTGGCCGCAGCTTTCGCGTCCCCGTGCGCAGCGGCAGTGGCCTCGAAGTAGTCGGCGAGCTTGCGACTGGCGGTCAGCACCTCGATATCGTAACTGGGCAGCGAATACTGCCTGGCGAAGCGCTGCCGTTTAGCGGCAGGTAGCTCAGGAAGGCTGGCTCTTATTGCGCTGACCCAGGCGTCCTCCAGAACGAGCGGCGGGAGATCCGGCTCGGGAAAGTAGCGATAGTCGTGGCTCTCTTCTTTCGATCGCGCCGGCCTCACTTCGCCGCGCTGGGCATCCCAGAGCATGGTCTGCTGCACGACTCGTCCCCCGGACTCGAGCAGTGTCACCTGCCGCTGGAACTCCGTGGCCAGCGCACGCTCCACGTTGGCGAAGGAGTTCATGTTCTTGATTTCGGTCTTCGTCCCTAACCGCGAGCTTCCCCGCGGTCTCACGCTGATGTTGGCGTCGACGCGCAAGCTGCCCTCTTCCATGTTGGCGTCGCTAACCTCGAGGTACTCCATGATCCGCTTGAGTTCGCGAAGGTACGCACCCGCTTCTTCCGGCGTGCGCATGTCGGGTTCGCTCACTATCTCGATGAGTGGTACGCCGCAGCGATTCAAGTCGACAGCGGTGCGTCCGGGATAGCGATCGTGGATCGATTTGCCGGCATCTTCTTCCAAGTGTAGCCGGGTTATCCCCACCTCCAACAGCGAACCGTCGCTCCGCGCGACGGCCAGCTTGCCCTGAGTGGCCAGAGGCTGGTCGAACTGGGAAATCTGGTAGCCCTTAGGGAGGTCGGGATAGAAATAGTTCTTGCGCGCGAACACGGAGCGATGGTGGACGTGGCAGCCGAGTCCGAGTGCCGCTCTCACTGCCAACTCCACCGCCTCGGCATTGAGCACTGGGAGCGTGCCAGGAAGCGCCAGGCATACAGGGCACGTGTTCTGGTTAGGCGGCGCACCGAAATCCGTCGAGCAACCACAGAAGGCTTTGGTGCGGGTTTTCAGTTGGACGTGCACTTCCAGCCCAACGACCATTTCGTAGCGATCGTTCATCCTCGTCGCTCCTGCGCCTCCTGCTCAGTGGCCACGCGTTCCAGGGCGTAGCCGACGGCCAGCATGCGCAACTCCTCGAAGTGCGGTGCCAGGATTTGTACACCTACCGGCAGTCCGTCCACTCGACCGAAGGGCACAGACATTCCAGGTATACCGGCCAGATTGGCGGTTACCGTGAAGATATCGCTCAGGTACATCTCGTACGGGGCTTCGATGCTACCCAGCGGGAACGCTGGCGTGGGAGTAGTGGGTGTGAGCAGGACATCTACGCCGCTGGCGAAGGCACGCCGGAAGTCTTCTGCGATGAGGCGGCGCACACCCATAGCCTTCTTGTAATAGGCTTCGTAGTAGCCTGCCGAGAGGACGTAGGTGCCTAAGAGAATCCGCCGGGTAACCTCAGGCCCGAAACCCTGCGATCGGGTTGCCTCGTACATTCGCCGCAGGCCGTCGCCCACGATACGCAGTCCGTAGCGCACGCCGTCGTAGCGCGCCAGGTTCGAGGAAGCTTCCGCCGGCGCGATGATGTAGTAGACAGGGATGGAGAGCTCGGTATGCGGCAGCGAAACGTCTCGCACGACAGCGCCTAGCGAGCGGAGGGCATCGAAGGCGGCCTCGCAGCGTTCGCGGATTCGCGGATCGAGGTTGGGTGGGAAGTATTCGCGTGGGCGCCCCACCACCATACCGCGTAGCGGCCAGTCGGCTGCCTGCCGGTAGTCCGGAACCGGACGGTTTTCGCTAGTGGAATCCAGAGGATCGTGGCCAGCGATCACTTGCAGCCCCAAAGCTGCGTCGTCTACGCTGCGACCGATGACACCGATCTGGTCCAGTGACGATGCGAAGGCTACGAGGCCATGGCGACTGACGCGACCGTAGGTCGGTTTGATCCCCACCACACCGCAGAAGGCCGCTGGCTGGCGAACAGATCCTCCGGTTTCGGATCCCAGTGCCACGCGCACGACACCAGCGGCGACGATGGCCGCCGACCCACCCGACGACCCTCCCGGGACCCGTTGTGGGTCGAGAGGGTTCCTTGCCGGTCCGAACGCACTGTACTCCGTGGACGAACCCATGGCGAACTCGTCCATGTTCGTCTTGGCGAACAGCAGCGCGCCCGCGCTACGCAGGCGTGCCACCGCCGTAGCCTCGTACGGGCTTATGTAGCCCTCCAGTATGCGCGAGGCACAGGTCGTCGGCAGGTGTAGTGTGGCGATGTTGTCCTTGATGGCCACAGGCACTCCGGCCAGCGCCCCAGGAGGGTGACCTGCCGAGACCGCTCGGTCTACAGCCTCTGTCTCCCGACGCAAAAGGTCTTCGTCCATGGCGAGAACGAGGTTCAGCTTTTCGCGTCCCGCTCCCACCTGGGCAGCCCGCTCCACGGCCGCGGAGGCAATGTCGCGGGCCTTCACCCTACCATCGCGAACTGCCGCGGCCAGCGAGCGAGCCGGTAGTTCCAGGAGTCCGTCGAGGGTCACGCTCCCTCCTCGCCATCCTCGTGCGTTTCCAGCCGCGGAACCAGAAAAAAACCGTCAGACATCTCGGGAGCGAACGTCTCCGGTCCTGCGGCCATGGGGAGCGGGGGCCCCGAGTCGGGACGCATAGGGGCAGAACCGAGTCTGCCGTCGTCGAGGTTCGCGTACTCGTTAGGGTCTACCGCCGCGAGAACCTCCATGTGGGCCAGGATTCCGCTCAGCTCCCGTACTAGCCGTTCGAGACGGTGCTCGTCCAATCCCAGTCGCGCCAACTGCGCTACGTGCATCACGTCTTCCGGACCTACAGCCATGCATCGTCTCCCTTGGACAGAGCGGCGTGAGCCGCGACCAGGCGTTTCCGCCCTATCTCGGGATCGTCGAACTCGACGGTCACCTTCGTCTCTCGACCGATACCCGAAATCTCTACGACTGTACCGTGACCGAAACGGGGGTGCCGGACCCGGGCACCCTTTGCCAAGAACGGCGGGGGGCTGTCCGTCGAGCTAGCTCCGTTCCTTCCTCGCGCCGCGACGCCCCACTGCCACTGGTCGCTGCCTCGCACGATGGCCTGCCGGTAGTCTTCTTCAGGTAACCAGGAGCGGAGGGCCGGAGTCAGCCTGCGCCTAACGAGTTCTTCAGGGATCTCGGCGAGGAACGAAGAGGGCAGCGACGGCAGCGTTTCGCCGTTGCGTCGACGCCTGCGAGCGTAGGTGAGCACTAGGGCGTCTCGAGCGCGCGTGATCCCCACGTAGAACAGGCGCCGCTCCTCCTCGAGCGAGTCCGCCGACTCGCGCGCCCGCGCTAGCGGGAACAACCCTTCCTCGAGGCCAGTAAGGTAAACCACCGGAAACTCCAAACCCTTGGCGTTGTGAAGCGTCATCAGTGTGACCGCATCGGCGTCACTGTCGAGCTG
>DATMBI010000348.1:0-6000 GCA_035559375.1 Gemmatimonadaceae bacterium
GCTGGGGACGTATCGTGAATATTTCGTCTGTCGTAGGGTTGACTGGCAACAAGGGGCAAGCCAACTATGCGGCTAGCAAGGCTGGCCTTATCGGGCTCACGAAAGCGGTGGCGAAGGAGTTGGCCTCACGTAACGTACTAGTGAACGTCGTGGCTCCAGGCTTTATAGAGACTGACATGACTGGAGCCATGTCAGCGGAGGCGCGAGCTTCTCTGGTCGCGCGTATTCCTTTGGAGCGTTTAGGCGTACCTCGCGACGTAGCCGGCGTTGTAGCCTTTCTGGCGTCAGAGTACGCCTCGTACATCACGGGACAGGTCCTGGTGGTGGACGGCGGGATGGTCATGTGACGCGCCGGCACGAGCAGCATAGTATTTTATCGAGTGTCACTGGAGCAGGAACGGCTACCTGAGAGGAGAGCAAATGGCTGACTACAGCGAAAAGGTTAAGGACATCATCGAGAAGGAATTGGGTGTAGAGCGCGAAAAGCTGACGGACGAGGCTAGCTTCATCGAGGACCTCGGTGCGGACAGCCTGGACATCGTGGAACTGGTCATGGAGTTCGAGAAGGCGTTCAACATCGAGATTCCGGACGAAGACGCTGAGAAGTTACGCACTGTAGGCGACGCCATCAGGTATCTCAACGAGAAGGTGCCAGCGTGAAGAAGCGCCGCGTCGTCGTCACGGGCCTCGGTGTCATTTCGCCCGTCGGCAACGACACGGCGACCACTTGGCGTGCCATTTTGGACGGGGTCTCGGGTGCGGACTACATAACACAGTTCGATGCCAGCACCTTCCCAGTGCGCTTCGCATGCGAAGTCAAGGGATTCGATCCTCTGCAGTACATGGATCGAAAAGAAGCTCGCCGGACCGACATCTACACGCAGTTCGCTCTAGCTGCTGCTGTTCAAGCAATGCGTGACGCCGGATTGGAAAACGGTGGCTACGACCCGGACAACACCGGGGTCATAATCGGCTCCGGGATAGGTGGCCTCAAGATATTCGAGCAGCAGCACGACGAATTTCGCGAGCGCGGTCCGAGCAAGATATCGCCGTTTTTCATACCCATGTTCATTTCCGACATGGCGGCAGGTATCGTCTCGATGCGCTTCAACGCAAAGGGCCCCAATTACGCGACGGTGTCCGCGTGTTCGACTAGCGCCCACGCGATCGGCGATGCCTTTCGCACCATTCAGTACGGTGACGCGGACGTGATGATCACTGGTGGCTCCGAGGCTGCCATCACGCCGATGGCAATAGGCGGGTTTGCCAATATGCAAGCGCTGAGCGAGCGTAACGACTCGCCCAAGACGGCCTCGCGACCTTTCGACAAGGAGCGTGACGGGTTCGTAATGGGTGAAGGGGCAGGGGTAGTCGTGTTGGAGGAGCTCGAGCATGCGCTCCGCCGCGGGGCGCGCATCTATGCTGAGATCGTGGGCTACGGCGCGACCGGAGATGCCCATCACATCACGCAGCCCGCTCCCGAGGGAGAGGGAGCACAGCGTTCCATGCGACGAGCCTTGCGCGATGCAGGGCTGAAGCCGGAAGACGTGCAGTACATCAACGCCCATGGAACATCTACGCCTTACAACGACCTCAACGAGACGCTAGCCATCAAAGCTGTCTTCGGTGAGCACGCACGACGGCTTTACGTAAGTTCCACGAAGTCCTCCACGGGGCACACGCTGGGTGCGGCGGGCGGGATCGAGTTCGTTTTTTCGGTGCTGGCCGTGCACGAAGGCATCGTACCACCGACTATCAACTACACTACTCCGGATCCTGATTGCGACCTCAACTACGTGCCCAACGTACCCGTGCGGTGCGACGTCGAAGTAGCGCTCAGTAACTCCTTCGGCTTCGGGGGACACAACGTCACGCTCGCAGTGCGGAGGTTCAGGGAGTGAAGGTTCGACCAGAGGTCGACGTACCAGAAGGGGCGATCCGGGACTCGCGGCTACTTCCCATCGCGGAGAAGATCCGCTCCGGTGAGCGTCTCGACCGCGACGACGCGATTGCGCTCTTCACCACGCCTGACATATTGGCGCTGGGAGTGCTGGCCGACAGTGTGAATCGCGCACTCCACGGCGACATAGTTACGTTCGCTGCCAATCAGCACATCAATCCCACAAATATCTGTATCCTGCGCCGCACCTGTGTCTTCTGTGGCTATGCGCGGCTCCCGAAGGAGGACGGTGCCTATCGGTACACGCTGGAACAGGTGCTGGCCGAAGCCGAGCAGGCTCGGGACGGTCTAATACGCGAGTTCCACATCGTGGGCGGCCTGGACATGAAGGCCGGCCTGGACTACTACACCACCATGTTCCGAGCACTGAAGCGTGCCTTCCCCCATGTGCACATAAAGGCGCTCACGGCTGTCGAGATAGCGCACCTAGCTCGCATAGAGAAAATGTCTTGGGAGGAAGTTCTGCTCGCGTTGAAGGAGGCGGGTCTCGACACGATGCCGGGAGGTGGAGCGGAAACGTTTTCGCTGGCGGTGCGGGCGCAAATTGCGGACAAGAAACTGGGCGGAGCGGACTACATAGCTATTCACCGTACAGCTCACCGCCTCGGGATACGCAGCAACTGCACTATGCTCTACGGTCACGTCGAGACAGTGCACGACCGCGTCGAACACCTCGAAATGCTGCGAGCGCTACAAGATGAAACCGGTGGGTTTCTGGCATACATCCCGCTTGCCTATCACCCCGACGACAATGCCCTCGGCCGCAAGCTCGGATGGGAAGGACGTTCTACGAGCGGTTTCGACGATATCCGCAACTTAGCGGTGGGTAGGCTTTTTCTCGACAACATCGCGCACATCAAGTCGCACTGGGTAATGGTGACCCCATTTCTGTCCCAGACCGCCCTGCATTTCGGTGTGAACGATCTGGAAGGAACGGTGGTGCGCGAAAAGATCTACCATGCGGTAGGAGCGCGTACTCCGGAGAGACTTTCTCTAGAAGAGATTCTGCGGTTGATAAGAGAGGCTGGCAAGATTCCGGCCGAGCGGGATTCGTACTACCGGATCGTACGTACGTTCGACCGCGTTGAGATGCCCGAGGTGCGTACGAGGGCGCTCCCTCTGGCGGGGGCGCCAGCATGATCGGGCCACTGCGTGTGGGTCGCATCCCTTACGTCAACTGCTTCCCCGTTTACGGTGGGATCGACTGTGGGGTGGTCCCTCTCGATGCCGTTCTCGTCAGTGGAACGCCGACTACGCTGAACGAACTCATGAGGCGCGGTGAGCTTGACGTGAGCGTCGTGTCCGCAGTCGAATACGCGCACTCCCCGGAGCACTACCTCCTTCTGCCAGACCTAGCGATCTCGTGCGACGGTCCGGTCCGGAGCGTCCTTCTCTTTTCCAAGCTTCCCGCATCCGAACTCACGCGGCGGCGCGTGATAGTATCGCGTAGTTCCATGACCAGCGTCAGGCTTTTGGAGCTGCTCTTCGAAAACGTGTGGAACGCCGCTCCGGAATTCGTTCCAGGGAATGCTGAGCCGGACGATCTCGGTGCGATCGCTGCTGAGCCGCACGATGCCCGTCTCGTGATCGGCGATGCAGCTTTGGTGCTCGGACAGGGCAGGGCGTCGAACAGCGGCGTGCGTGCGTACCCCTTCGTATACGACCTGGGTACGGAGTGGAAGCGGTGGACTGGCCTTCCCTTCGTCTTCGCCGTATGGGTGGCGCAGCGGAGCGTGCCGGTCGAGCGCGCCTTGGGTGTGCATGCCTCGCTGATCCGGTCGCGCAACTGGGGACTGGAGAACATCGAGGAGCTGGCGTTGCGAGCTGCGCGTCAGACGGGTGTAGATCCGGCGGCTTGCCGAGAATATCTCGCTGGGCTGGACTACGGCCTATCCTATCAGCACCTCGCCGGGTTGACCGAGTTCTTTCGCCGCCTAGTAGCGGCAGGCCGTGTCCCGGACGGGACTCTTGTCTTCCTTCCCGCAGCCTGAACGGCGCACGTTAGATTTGGGATGAGCAAGGTGCGTAGCCGCCCGACTTCGTGATTCGAGCGATGGCCTCCGGAGACTTATTGGATCTTTACGCGCGGGCCCCACTCTTGGAGTTGGGGCTGGAAGCCGATCGCATACGGGAAGCCAAGCACCGCGAGGGTATCGTAACCTACATCGTTGACCGCAACATCAACTACACTAACGTCTGTGTAGCGGATTGTGGTTTTTGCGCCTTCTACCGGCGCCCCAAACACGCGGAAGGTTATACCCTCTCGTTCGAAGAGATCGGACAGAAAATCGAGGAAACCAAGGCGCTCGGTGGGGTTCAGATCCTGATACAAGGAGGTCACAACCCGTACATCCCGTTCGAGTGGTATCTAGATCTCCTGCGTTACATCAAGCGCTATCATCCCATTCACATACACGGTTTCTCGCCCAGCGAGGTAGACTTTTTCTCCACTGTCTTCAGGATGGACGCTCGCCAGGTCATCCGCGAGCTTAAGGCCGCGGGACTGGATTCGATCCCTGGAGGCGGTGCAGAAATCCTCGTGCAGCGAGTCCGCGACCGTGTCGCTCCCAAGAAAGCCTCGGCGGACCGCTGGCTCGAGATCATGGAGCTGGCACACCAGGAGGGGATGAAGACCACGGTAACTATGATGTACGGCATGGGAGAGACGCTGGCGGATCGTTTGGAACACTTGGAGAAGATCAGAGCGTTGCAGGCGCGCACGGGTGGATTCACGGCTTTCATCTGCTGGCCACTGCAGCCGGACAACACGCCGACGATGTCCCACCTTCCCAAGACCGGAGCCGTGGAGTACCTGCGTACAGTGGCTATTGCGCGCATCGTGCTGGACAACGTTCCCAACCTCCAGTCGAGTTGGGTGACGATGGGTCTCAAGGTCGGTCAGCTCGCCCTACGGTTCGGATGTAACGACTTCGGTTCTCTGATGATCGAGGAGAACGTGGTATCCGCTGCTGGAACGACCTTCCGGACTACTACCGAGGAACTGGAGCGCCTGATAAGAGATGCCGGCTTCACTCCAGCCCGCCGCCGCCAAGATTACTCGTTGATCTCGGCACCGGCCGCAGCAGTGGCGTAGCGTCTACTCGAACAGGTTTAGCCGAGCCAACTTATTCTCGTCTTGTGGCAATGAGCGTAGTCGAGCTGCGTACCGGTCTGGGGTACGATTCGCACCGCTTCGCACCCGGGGGACCGCTGATCTTAGGCGGCACACGGATTCCCTTCGACTATTCGCTGGTAGGGCATTCGGACGGAGATGCCATAGCGCACGCATTGATCGACGCGATTCTAGGGGCTGCCTGCGCGGGGGATATAGGAGAACTATACCCTGACACTGAAGATAGGTGGCTAGGTGCGAACTCGATCGAATTATTGAGGTCAGCAGTGCTGCGCGTCAGAGAGGAAGGTTGGAAGGTCGTGCATGCTGATGTCACGGTTCTGACAGAGACGCCGCGGATAGCGGATTACCGCCCAGCCATGCGGGCGCATCTCGCTGAGGCGATGGAGGTAGCGCCCTCCGCGATCAGTATCAAGGGCAAGACCAACGAGCGAATGGGTTTCGTGGGGAGGGGCGAAGGATTGGCATGCCTCGCAGTGGTAACGCTCGCCAGGACCTCTGAGCGGTGAACCTCGTGAACATCGAGGGACTGCTCGACTGGCTGATCGAACTCCCTCGTGGCGTACTCCTGCTCGTGCTGTTCGTGCTCGCTGCGGTCGAGAACGTTTTTCCTCCCCTTCCCTCCGACGCTCTGATCGCGATGGGGGCATTCCTGGCGGCCAGGGACGGGACCTCTCCGCTTCCGGTGTTCCTGTCAGTGTTGGCCGGTAACACATCGGGCGCACTCACCATGTATTTCCTAGGGCGGCGTTTCGGTGCAGCTTGGACGGAGCAGCGACTGCACCTCAAACACAAGGAGGGTGCGGATGCGCGACTCAGCTCGTGGTACGCACGTTACGGCTTGGTATCGTTGTTTCTGTCGCGTTTCATCCCCGGCGTGCGCGCCATTGTGCCGCCGTTCGCGGGA
>DATMBI010000349.1:0-2278 GCA_035559375.1 Gemmatimonadaceae bacterium
GCCGTGATCCCCATTGTTCATTTGGCAACCCGAGGACCAGTGACACGCCGGCGTCCCTCCAATTCCGGAACAGCTGACGGCCAACCTGCGAGAGTATCCCGCGGCGCCGGAAGCGAGGATGGGTCATCGCGTCCACGGCTACCATCACAAGAGCCTCGCGATGGTCAATCCACCACGTACCAGGAATACCCCCGATCTGAAACACGGGCCGGTCGGCCTCGTCGACGGCGACGCCAACGTTTTCGGTAGGGGAAGGAAGTGCCTTGAGCTTCCAGCGCCAGTAGGTCTCATCTATCGGTCGCCGAAACACCTCCTGGAACAGGGCAACGAGAGCACGCTCGTCACCAGGCCGATGTGGGCGCATTCGCCACGCAGCTTGGTCGCCGGTCACGTGCCGCGTGGCTCGTAGATCGCTTTACGCATCCGGGTCGACCGGGAAAGCAGATCGACCGCCAGCGCGACGGCCTCATGGGGCTGGCACTTGGCCAAACACGTCGGGGATCCTGCGCGGCAACGCCCGTCCATGCAGACACCGTCCGGCTGGCGGCACGCATTCAGAAGCTCCGAGTAATTGCCGTGAGGTCGGGCCCACACCCAGCGACTCGCACCGAACAAGCCGATGGTCGGAACCCCCAGCACCCACGCGGCGTGCATCAGTCCTCCATCCTCAGACACCATCAGGGAACACCGCTTGATGATAGAGAACGCTTCGGGAAGCGTTGTGCCAATGAGGTCCAGCAATCTGGCTCCGAGCCCGCCCCGAAGGACAGCGACCTTCGGCGCGATTGCGGGCGTGCCCGTCACCACGAATTGCACGCTTCCCCCCAAGGCCGCTGCCAACCCGTCCCCGAACTCGACGTAGCTCTCCAAGGGCCAGTTCCTCCCGGAGAATCCGCCGGCCGGGTTCAGGGCGACGAGAATAGCCCCCGGTTGCCAACCGGCGGCCCGCAAGCGAGCAGCTCCCGCGTCGGGGGCCCGCAGCCGAAGGTCCGGCGTGACAGTGAGGGACCCGAGGCCGGTCGCCTCAATCGTCTGGCGAATCCGCTCGCCGCCCAGCACCGGAGAGTAGCGATCGAATTCAGCCCAGCAGTGTGGGTTCAGCACTCGGCGGATAAGACGACTCACGCGGTTGCGCTGAAGATCAATGACCACGTCATAGCGGCGCAAAGCGAGCCCTGGAAGAAGACCCAAGGCGGAGAGGAGCTGGCGCTTGGTGCTCCTCCCACCCCCAAGCGCATAGACGCGGTCGAACAGGTCAACGCTGCCAGGTACATCCACGAACGCGCGTCGCGTAACAAAGTCCAGGCGAACCCCCGGAATTGCCCGCTGGAGGGCCAAGAGGTAGGGCAGCGTCGCAATCGTGTCGCCCATGGCTTGAAGGCGGATGGCCAGCACGCGCTCGGGAGGGAGTGACCGCCGCCAAGCAGCCGCATTGATGGGCTCACCCGCGGGGACGTTGGGCTTCGGGATCACACCTCGCCTCGCCGTGAGGCTCGCCATCGTCGTGTCAACAAGCGTGTGACGTTGCGCGGCACGGCTAGGCCGGCAGCCACTCGGAGCGCGATCCGCCACCACGACCTGGACGGCACGGCGTAGCGAATGGCTGCTCCAAGCGCAGCCACAGCCGAAAGGTGATGGCCAAGCGAGGACTGAAGTCCAGCCACGCGGGCCCACCGCTCTGACGCTAGCCGTCGGCAGAGCTTCCTTACCACAGGATCTGGCGTCAGACCCCGCAACTTGTCATATGCGCGAATCCAGTGGCGATGCGCCTCGATGCGGCGGTGTGGCATCGTGTCGGAGGCGTGGGCACGCACAACGGCGAGCTGCTCTGGAACGACGCATACTGGGCTGGCGAGCGCCAAGCGAAAGAAGAACTCGTAGTCCTCGCAATACAGCAACGACTCGTCGAACCCGGACACCGCTTCCACGAGACGCCGCTCCGCCATCACCGTCGGTGTTGCGAGTACGAGTCGAAAGCGGAGCAGCGATGTGAGGATAGAACCTGCCATCGCTTCCCACCGTGGCAAGAGGTGGGTCACGTCGTGCCCGGCCTCTGAGAGTCGCGAGTAGTACGTGTAGCTCCACTGGCAGCCAGGCGCGCCTTGGAGCGCTGCCACCTGCTTCACGAGTTTGTCCGGTAACCAGAGATCGTCCGAATCGAGGAAAGCAACGTACGCACCTCGCGCCTCTCGTAGACCCACGTTCCGGGCGATGGCTGGACTACCGGAATGTGGAAGCATGTGCGCGCAGACTCTCGCGTCTCGCAACTCGCTGAGAT
>DATMBI010000350.1:0-7354 GCA_035559375.1 Gemmatimonadaceae bacterium
TGGCTACCACTGCGCGGCCCTTGGCGCGAGCGACAGTCTCCTCCATGAAGCCCAGCGCGGTACGCGGCATGGTGTCGCGCCCGTCCAGTAGTGCGTGCAGGGCCACCCGCGCGACGCCTTCGCGTTCTACGAGATCGAAAAGCGCGAAGAGGTGCATGTCGAGAGCGTGCACGCCCCCGTTGCCTAGCAAGCCCATGAGATGCAGGGTGTTACCCGTTTGGCGCGCTCGCCTGCACGCTTCGACCAACGCCGGGTTGCGGAAAAAGGAGCCGTCTTCGATGGCTTCGCTGATCCGCACGATATCTTGCTTGACCACGCGTCCCGCCCCGAGGTTGAGGTGTCCCACCTCGCTGTTTCCCATTTGCCCGGCAGGGAGTCCCACGGCACGGCCTGACGCCATTAGGAGCGAGCGGGGGAGCGTGCCCCAGAGTTCGTCCCACGTCGGAGTGTGCGCCAGCGCGATGGCGTTACCTTCGATCTCGACCCGGTAGCCGAAACCGTCCAACACGACCAATACAACTGGGCGAGGGCGGCTGGCGGGTCTGGACATCGTGGCTCTGTATGGTAGCGGCGGTTTAGACTCTCTAGTGCTATGAAGCTCGCCGGAATGTATGCGCGCGCCTGAACCGACTCCAGCTGTACAACGAGGTTGGCGAGCCTCGGTGGCACGCTACCCGCTGTCTACGGCTGTACTGCTGGTGTCCGCGGTGCTTTTGGCCTGTATCGCTGGCGTACTGCTTTACACGCTGCGGCGCTACGCGAGCGAGATAGCGCGCCTCCGCGAGGCCATGACGCAAGCGGAACGCGAGCGGGCCGATCTGCTCGCAGCAGCGGAAAAGCATCGTATCCTGGTCGCACTGGAATTGATACGCCGGCAGGCTTTGCAGGACAGAGAGCTACATCTAGCTGTCGCAGTGGATAGCGCTCGTATGTATTTGGAGCGCGAGGGCGCGCTACTGCGGGAGATGGACGTGGTCGTCGGCCCGGAACGAGTGCTGGAGAGCGGGAGCGAGCCGCTGCGTTTGGCGGTGCCTCGGGGGACGCGCACAGTTGCAGGGCTCGTGACGGAGCGCGATTCGTGGGAAGTCCCGCCCTGGGTGTACCGAGACCTGGGGTTGCCAGTCCCTCCTGACCGGCGCGTGCGTGGTGCGCTCGGACGACTCGGTCTCGTCCTCACCGGCGGGATGGTCATCTACTCGCGGCCCAAGTCTGGTCCCTTGGCCGACAGTAGCTACGTGCTTCCTGGATCGATCCTCGTCGAGGACGAAGACATGCGGGCGATCGCACCTAACGTGAAGCCCGGTATGACCGTGTATTTCTATTGAGCGATGCGTGGCCTGGCCTGGGTCCTGTTGGCAGCGGTGGCCCTCATGCTAGCGGTGGACGCGATCCTCGTCCGAAACGTCCTCGAGGCACGCTATCGTCGCGATCTGGCGCGCATGGTTTTCAACGACAATCTGGAACTGCTGGAAGACGTGCGCCGTCGCCTCGGGGAGGTGGTGGATTCCCTGTCCTCGGTGCTGCGCGCGCCCCAGGGCGCCGAGGAGCCCGAGGGCGTTCTGGTCGTGAGCATCGCTGATCGCAGGCTGTGGTATCGGATCGGGCGTACACTGGTGTACGAGACGCGCGTGGCTACAGGAAGTGGTCGCGTACTGGTGCCAGGACCTGGTGCACCGCGCTGGAAGTTCGAAACTCCGCGAGGTCGCCTGGTCGTGGTGAGCAAAGATGTCGATCCCTTTTGGGTAGCGCCTGACTGGCACTACGTGGAGCTAGCCCAGGAGAAGGGGCTCAGGCTCGCGAGGCTGTACCGTGGCCAGAGCATAGCGCTCCGGGACGGGTCACACCTTACGGTCGTTGGGAGCGACGTGGTACGAGTGTTCCCAGATGGTCGTCGTGCCGTTCTTCCTCCTGGAGCCGATATCGTGGTGGACGGCACCGTCGTCATCCCGCCTTTCGGCACCAACCAGCGCCGTTACCGTGGCGTATTGGGCCCATACCGGCTCAACCTCGGTGACGGCTATGCCATTCATGGCACCAACGTTCCCTCCTCGGTGGGAAGGGCGGTAACGCACGGCTGCATCCGTGTCCGCAACGAGGACATCGAAACCCTGTATCGAATAGTCCCTGTGGGCACTCCTGTTTACGTCTACTGAGGCTAGCGCAGCGGCCCCGTCGCGGTCATCTTTCGTCGCTCGAGACCTGGCCTTACCGGCTATTGTCGTGCTGGCGATAAGAAGGAGTGGCGGAGGGTTTGGATCTGAACGTGCAGCCAGGAGGGCGGCCTAGGCGCCGCACCGTAAGTACTGCCAACAGAGGTATGTCGCTCCTCATATTCGGGGCGGCAGCCGTTGCTTATGTCGCGTTTCTTCGACCGGCGGAAGGCCTCGACTCGCGGGCCCGCAGGCTGAGGGCAGCACCGGCGGTCCGGCCTACTGCTGACGCGTTCGGCCGTAGTGGCCGGCTGCGTATGCGGTTCGCACTTCCTGGCGAGTGGGTGGATCTACCCATCGAGGTTCAAGTACCCCTGGACTCGCTTCGCTATACGTGGCAGCCGCTTCGCACTGCACGTGCTCCCGAGCCGCCCCGACCGCTCTCGGACGGCTTGCTGGCCCCCTCCAGTCCTGGGTTCTACAGGTTGGAGGTACTGGGGCCTGGAGAGCGGCGGGTGGTGGGCGAGGTGACACTCGCGGTCCTAGTACCTTTTCAGGTGAAGCGCGGTACTTCGGCACTCAACGGCTACAGGATCGGTTTTTACAGGGGAGAGCGCTGGCGCCAGGGCAGTAGCAACGGTCCAGTGGGTTTCTTGGAAGTGGATAGCACTCACCTCGATCTTCCGCTCACGCGGCACTTGCGTGTCGGCGATTTCTTGGCTCGTGACCGGCAGGGTGTCTGGCCACGCTACGCGGCTGTGGACCTGCGGCTCCTCGACAAGGTGGAGTTGGTTCTGGACAGGGTCGCGGCACTTCTCGGTACGAGTGCCGATTCCCTCGCGCTGGATATTCACTCAGCCTTTCGCACGCCGCTCTACAATCGCCGTATCCCGCACGCAGCCACGGACAGCAGGCACCAGTTCGGGGACGCACTCGACTTCGCGGTGGATGCCAACGGGGATGGCAGGATCGATGGCCGCGACCTGAAGCTCGTGGCAATGGCTGTGGAGTTGGTGGAGCGCTCGTACCCAGAACTCTCCGGCGGCTTGGGTATCTACGTTGGCCGCGGTCGGCCTTACCTACATGTTGATGCGCGCGGTCAGCGGGTGCGCTGGCGTGGCTGAACGCTGACACGTCCGCCCGCCGTAGTTCGTAGGGCAGATCGTGGAGCCCACGCCGGCGAGGAGGAAGGTACTGCTATGCATCCGCACTTGCGCGACCGAATTCTCAGGCACCTCGAAACATTGCCGGACGAGAAGGCATATCAGGTTCTGGATTTCATAGAGTTCCTGGAATCGCGCTACTCGGCTCGTGCCGACGCGCTGGCTTTGCTGCAGCGCTTTGCCGAGCGGGTGGAGGACGCCCTGCGGGCGGGTCGTGTGCCAGCGGCTGCGGTGGCCGAAGCGATGGGTTTACTAGGCAAGGCGATTTCGGTGCTGGGCGGTGTAGCGGCGGCAGGTCGTTCAGTGGCGACGGAGCTACTTACCGTGGGCCAAGGACTGGCAGTGCCAGCACGCGGCCAGGCGGAAGTGGGGGACAGAGGAGAGGGCGTGCCCGCGCAACAGGTGGATCGCCCCAAGGTGTGATTGCCACCCTCTGGTAATGCCGCGGCGCAGCTTCTAAAATTCGCCATGGCGAGTATCGGACAATCGCAGACTTTTGCTGGGCCCGCAGCTCCTCTAGCGGAGAGCGGGCCCGCGTGCATAGATGGTAACGGTGCCCGACCCGAGGCTCGATTGCGTGCCGAGCCCGCTCTGACGTTCGACGATGTCCTGCTAGTGCCGGCCTACGCCGCGGTGCATCCGCGGGATGTGGACACGCGGTCCTGGTTCACCAGGGGAATCCCGCTCAACGTACCCTTGGTGTCCGCCGCGATGGATACTGTAACTGAGTCGGAAATGGCCATTGCCATGGCTCGGGCCGGCGGGATCGGGGTGTTGCACAAGAACATGTCCATCGACCGGCAGGCTGCCGAGGTGGACCGAGTCAAGCGATCGGAGAGCGGGATGATCCTCAATCCCATCACGCTCGGTCCTGAAGCTACCCTCCGCGATGCCGTGGCGCTCATGGCGCGCTTCAAGATTTCTGGCGTGCCTGTCGTGGACAGCGAGAATCGCCTCGTCGGTATCATCACGAATCGCGACCTTCAGTTCCAACGCGACCTACAGCGGCCGTTGAGGGAGGTGATGACATCGGAGGGACTGGTGACTGCGCCTGTAGGGACTACGCTCGAGGAAGCCGAGCGTATATTGGGCGAGCATCGCATCGAGAAGCTCCCGGTCGTTGATGGCGAAGGGCGGCTGCGTGGATTGATCACGGTCAAGGACATCCACAAGCGGCGCGAGTACCCGGATGCCAACAAGGACCAGCACGGCAGGTTGAGGGTGGCTGCGGCCATAGGTGCTGGCGGCGACTACTTGGATCGAGCTCGGGCGCTCGTCGAGGCGGGCGTCGACGCTCTGGTGGTGGATACTGCCCACGGACACAGTGAGGGAGTGCTGCGGGCGACGGCTCGGGTGAGGGAGGCTTTTCCGGACGTGCAGCTCGTAGCGGGGAACGTAGCTACCGAGGAAGGGGCCCGGGCGTTAGTGGAACGCGGGGTGGACGCGGTCAAGGTCGGTGTGGGTCCTGGGTCTATCTGCACGACTAGAGTGGTTACAGGCGTTGGCGTTCCGCAGCTTACCGCCATCATGGAGGCCGTACGAGGTGCAGGCGATGTTCCGGTCATCGCCGATGGTGGGATCAAGTACTCGGGCGATATCGTCAAGGCTATTGCCGCAGGTGCGGCGAGCGTGATGATGGGTTCGATGTTGGCGGGTACCGAAGAAAGCCCGGGCGAGGCCTTTCTGCTCGAGGGACGTCGCTTCAAGATGATACGCGGAATGGGCTCGCTCTCCGCGATGCAAGACGGGAGCGCCGACAGGTACTTCCAGGAAGGCGAGATGTCCCCTCGCAAGTTGGTCCCTGAGGGAATCGAAGGCCGTGTACCGTACAAGGGGCCAGTGGCCGACGTGCTCTTCCAGATGGTCGGTGGACTGCGCAGCGGGATGGGTTACGTGGGCTGCGCTACCATCGAGGAGCTGCGTACACGCCCGACTTTCGTTCGCATTACGGCGGCGGGTCTAAGGGAATCGCACCCTCACGACGTGACCATCACGCGCGAAGCCCCGAACTACAGCCTCTAGCTGGTCCCCGACCACGAGTGGTGGCGCGGCAGTGCCGAGCCGGCGCGACGCTTGACAGCGCGTTGTGCGGTGCCGATGTTGCCCGCTTCGTGTGCATCCTGGAGACCAAATGGGCCTTTTGACAAAGAAGAGCATCGACGAGCTGATGGTGGAGGCCGAGGGTGGGCGTGGTGGGCCCACGCTCAAGCGCACTCTCACCGCCACGAATCTTGTCCTTCTGGGGATCGGTGCTATCATCGGCGCTGGGATATTCGTCCTCACAGGCACTGCCGCTGCCCAATACGCTGGTCCAGCGATCGTGCTGTCCTTCGTTCTGGCTGGATTAGGGTGCCTGTTCGCGGGGCTTTGTTACGCAGAGTTCGCCTCGCTCATTCCGATCGCTGGGAGTGCCTACACGTACGGGTACGCGACACTAGGCGAATTCATTGCCTGGATCATCGGCTGGGATCTCATTCTCGAGTACCTCTTCGGTGCGGCGACCGTTGCCGTAGGCTGGTCGGGTTACTTCACGAAATTCATGAACGACGTGCTGGGTTTCTCCCTCCCGCCGGCCTTCACCAACGCGCCGTTTAAAGTAGAGGGTACGCACACGTTGGTGCCTACGGGCGCTATCGTGAACCTGCCAGCAGTCCTGCTGATCGCTTTCCTCACGACTTTGCTCGTGATCGGCATAAAGGAATCTGCTCGCTTCAACAACGTCATCGTCTTCGTAAAGGTCGCGATAATTTTTCTCGTCATCGGCTTCGGCTTCATGTACGTCGTGCCCTCGAATTGGGTGCCCCTAATACCAGAGAACACCGGCGAGTTCGGACACTACGGTTGGAGCGGCATTCTGCGCGGTGCCGGGGTGATATTCTTCGCGTACATCGGGTTCGATGCCGTGTCCACGGCCGCGCAGGAAGCCAAGAACCCGCAGCGCGACCTGCCGATCGGCATATTGGGGTCGCTCGCCGTCTGCACGGCGCTGTACATACTGATGTCGCTGGTTATGACCGGCCTGGCGCACTACAGCGAGCTGAATGTTCCCGATCCTGTTTACGTAGCCATCGACAAGGCAGGTCCTGCACTGGCGTGGCTGAAGCCCATTATCGCGCTGGGTGCCATAGCGGGGTTGGCGTCCGTGGTACTGGTGATGTTGCTCGGTCAGCCGCGCATTTTCTACTCGATGTCGCGCGATGGGCTGCTGCCGCCGGTGTTCGCTGCGATACATCCGCGTTTCCGTACGCCCTATTTGGCTACGATTCTCACTGGCACGGTGGCAGCGGTGGTGGCGGGGCTCTTCCCGATCGGGTTGCTGGGGGAGCTCGTGTCCATCGGGACGCTACTGGCTTTCGTCATCGTGAGTGGCGGGATACTGGTGCTGCGCTATACCAAGCCGGACCTACACAGGCCATTTAGAACCCCTCTGGTCCCTGTCGTGCCTGTCCTTTCCATTCTGATCTGTGGCTACATGATGGCCGGACTCCCCAGAGACACATGGATCCGGTTGATCGTATGGATGTTGCTGGGCTTCGTGATTTACTTTGCCTACGGTCGCCGCCATTCACGTGCAGCGCAGGGTCAGGCAGCTACTGGCTAGCCTCTGCTGTGACACTACGACCCGTTAACTTTGTGCGGCGCCCTGCGGGGCGCCGCCTCTTTTTCGGTCTACACCGTGCTATCACCGTCACTTCTGGATATTCCGCCACATCGCCGCGATGCGATAGCGAGAGTCGCTGCCGCTCTACGCGAAGTACGTAGCGCGGTCCTCACAACGCACATCAACGCTGACGGTGACGCTTGCGGCTCTGTGGCGGCTATGGCCCGCTTGCTCCCTCGCCTGGGGATCGCCCCCACGGTCGTGGTGCCGACGCCCTGGCCCGATCTCTTCAGCTTCCTCCTGGACGAAAGCATTCGCGATCGCAGCCGCGAATGGGAATGGGCGCTACGCGAAACCGAGGCGGTCATCGCCTTGGACGTGAGCGACCTGTCGCGGCTAGGTCAGCTGGCTGCCACGGTGCGCGACCTGGCGGTTCCGAG
>DATMBI010000351.1:0-6199 GCA_035559375.1 Gemmatimonadaceae bacterium
TATTCACCGGAAGTGCGGGATCGGGCGGTTCGGCTGGTGTTCGAGCATGAACGGGAGTATGCCTCGCAGTGGGGGGCGATCAGTTCGATTGCGAGCAAGATCGGCTGTACGGCGGAGACCTTGCGGGGCTGGGTGCGGCAAGCTGAGCGGGATGCGGGCCGGCGGCCGGGGCTGAGCACCGAGGAGCGGGAGCGGCTCAAGCAGCTGGAGCGGGAGAACCGGGAACTGCGCCGCGCCAATGAGATTCTGCGCAAGGCGTCTGCGTTTTTCGCCCAGGCGGAGCTCGACCGCCGCGGGAGCTGATGGTGGCGTTCGTCGACGCGCACCACACCTGAGGGCACGCCGGTGGCGCGCTGCACCGTGGCGCGACTCATGAAGCGCATCGGGCTCCGGGGCGTGGTCCGGGGCGCGCGGTGCCGCACCACGATTGCCGAGGGGGCCGCGGAGCGCGCGCAGGATCTTGTGGCGCGAACCTTCGCGGTAGATCGGCCCAACGCGCTCTGGGTCTCCGATCTCACCTATGTCGCGACGTGGCGGGGCTTGGTCTACGTCGCCTTCGTGATCGACGCGTTCGCGCGGCGCATCGTGGGCTGGCGGGTGGCGGGTTCGCTCCGCAGTGACTTGGCGCTTGATGCCTTGGAGCAGGCGCTCTACGACCGTGAGACGGATGGGAAGCTCATTGACCACAGCGACCGTGGCACCCAGTATCTGTCGATCCGCTACACCGAACGGCTCGCCGAAGCCGGGATCGAACCCTCGGTCGGTAGCCGCGGCGACTCCTACGACAACGCCATGGCCGAGTCCGTCATCGGCCTCTTTAAGACCGAGGTGATCGGCCGCCGCGGCCCCTGGCGGTCCATCGACGACGTCGAGTTCGCCACCCTGGAGTGGGTGGCCTGGTTCAACACCTGTCGCCTGCTGGAGCCAATCGGGTACGTTCCTCCGGCGGAGTACGAAGCGGCCTACTGCCGTCGCCAGGGCAGCCCAGCAGTCCCGGCGACACTCAACCCGTGAGCTCTTCGGAAAACCCGGGGCGATTCAGTTCACCCGGTGAGAGCATCGTTGGGCCAGCCGATGACTGCGGGGCCCACAAGGGATACCTAATTCCTTGGACTGTACCGTCGACGGTGATCACCCAAGCTCTGCTGCACTCAAGCAAGCGTCTGAGGGCGCGGGCGCCAGCGCGCCTGGCCCCGCCGCCCAGTCGCACACTTTGTTAGGCGGCACTCGGTACAGCTGGGGTGGTGGCGGCGGTGCCGGTCCTTGGCGGCCATCATGGCGCGCTCCATTGCACTCGCCCTTGGCTGTTTAAGACGAGTAGCGAACCGGGGCCTCGCTCCTCCTCGATGCGGCCGGTTTCGACGCTTCGTAGCCGCGCGTGCCCGAGCACGAGACGCACGCGTGCTGAGTCATCGAAGAGGTACACTGAAGGAGCGCCTGTCGGGGAGAGCGTCAGCCTCAGTCGATCGCTCGGCAACGCGATGGCGCCAGTTGCGCTAACGGTAGTGAGACCGTGCCGAAGAGTGACACTGGGAACTCCCTCAGAATCCAGCGCCATTACCATTCGCTCAGACGAGAAACCATTTCGAGTCTGAGGAGCTACCGATAGTTGAACGCGGGTGGAACCGTCCATGCCGACGGCGATACCGATCTCACCGCCGCGCTGGTGGGCATGCGCCATGTCGATGCGAGCAGGGGCGGAATCCGTCGATGTGAGCTGAATACGCGCACCTCGGATCATGCGCCGCGTACCGCCGCTGAGCTCCATGAGACGGAGATGGCCGCCGTCCTCAAAGAACGTGAGCCTCGGCCCCTGAGCATCGAGCTGGTAGAGTGTCCGCACAACGCCGAGGGAGTCGATCAGCCCCATGCTGGCGTGGCCGGCTCGCGTGGATGCCATTCCGATAGCGCCGCTCCCGCCCTCGCCAAATAGAATTAGATGCGCAGCTCCGGTGGAGTCGTCAAGTGCAAACACGCCTCGCGGAAAGCTCCCTGAGTTCAAGAGAAAGACTCTGGCACGTACTGTGTCAGCAACCAGCGTACGGTGGCGAGCCGGCGCCTGAGCGGCAACAACTAGCGTCCCTCCGCAGATCGCCGCTGTTCCGAGAGCGAGAGTGACGTGTCGACTGTGGCGCTCGAGGTTCGCGACTCTTTCGGCTAGAGAGGTTGGAGGCATTGGAAACACTCCGAGCTGATAGTCAGCTAAAGACACTGTGCTAAAGGGTGCGCGGCCTAGCGCGCCGGTTCAGCTGCAGGCCGCGCAGCGGACCGTCCGCTGCAGTCGGTTGTTGGCCGGCTCCTCATTTCTCAAGTCCACCTTCACCCAAGGCCCGGTTGCGCACAAGTGCGAAAGTGAAGGCCTCCATGTCGGATCGGTGCTCGATCACTAGGCGGACGAAGGTGTCCGTGCATTGCGACGAGAACCACGTGTCATCCATCGTCTTCAACATCGCTAGCGGTACGGCGCGGCCGACCAGAGCGGATGCGCGCGCGTGGGGTACGCAGACCCACGCAAGTGGTGGGCCAAGATCGAGCACCGCTAGGTAACCTTCCTCCTGGCTTGACCGTGGGCGGATGCCTTCCAGATCCGCGACGGCGACGCTGAAGGTGCGCTGCCCTGTCGCCTTGACTTGAATCCGCAGCACACGGCCGCCGATTCGAGCTGTCACGTCTGGGTGACCGGCGCGAGCTATGTCGTCGATGCCGGCGTCCATGCGCGCAAGGGTCTCTGCGAAGAGCGCCTGCGCTCGGTAGCCAAGCTCGCTCCGGGTGACTCGAAGGGCGCCCAGGATTCGCGCCGCCTCAAACGGTGCCTCACCCTTGCTCAATGGTGGGCCCCCGGTCCGGACGGAAATCAGTTACGCGGACTACGGTGAACGAGTCGTCGGGGAACAGTCGCTCCACGATAGGGCGGAATCGGTCCTCCTCATGCGTGGCCAGAACGAGTTGAGCGTGCTCGCTGGCACGTCGCAACTCTTCCAGCAGCAATTCTACGTGTGTGGTGTCGAAGCTCTGGGAAGGATCGTCGATGATCAAGACGTTCATCTCGGCCTGCTCGGCGTGGAAGCCGGAAAAGACGAAGTACGGAATCAGGCCGAGGGCGGCGTACGCCCCGCCGTTGAGCACATCCTCGGGGCGCGACCACGGTACGCGCGCACGGGACGAGGCGACGCGGACCACCAGCTCGTCGGCCCCCCCAGCGCGCTCGACGCGAAGATCGTCGAACGCCGGGTGAGCGGTGAGCCTCCGAAAGGTCTCCGTCAGCTGACGGGAGACTGTTGGCAACGCGCGATCGACAGCAGCGTCGAACTCCTCCCGCACGACACGAGCGATGAGGTCCACCCTCGAACGGAAGTCTTCCAGCGCACGCAGCCGATCCCGCGCTGGCTGCAGGCCCTCCTGCAACTCCTCCCGCACTCGTTGCTGCTCGTCTCGAAGCTGGTGGTACCTCCATTCGGCACGGAGCGCATCAATCCGCTGTCGTTGTCTGGCGCCGTGTTGAGTCGACCGCTCCCCATCCTGCTGCAATTCGGCGATCTGCTGCTTGAGTATCGTCAGGCGCGCCTCGGCCGCGCTCTCCCAATCCTCAGACGAGCAACCAAGCTGCTCTACTATTTGGCCTACGAGTTCCTCGGTTTTCCGGCGCGCGCTCTCATGCTCTCGGCTGGCGGCGTCTCGCTGCTTCGCCATCACCTGAGCCTGCGCCTTCCGGCGCCCCAAGGCCTCCACCTCCTCTGCAGCCTGCTGCTGGGCGGCGTCGGCCTGCTCAATGCCAGCCTCGAGCTGGGCGAGCAACTCGGCACCGTCGCAGGCGAGCCCACAGATCGGGCACTCGCGAGCATCAGCACCAAGTAGGGGTGCGACTGCCTTCCGTGCGCGGGCGAGCTGCGCCTCCCTGTCGAGGCTGGCCGAAGCGACCTGCCAGCACGCCTCGAGTTCTTCCAGCGCAGTGCCATCGCACAGCTCGGCGAGTTGCCGATCCAGCTCGGCAACTCGAGCCTGTGCGGCTGCGGCACGTTCTTGGGCGTCCCGAATCGCCGCAACCAACGCCAACAGTTCTTCACGCCGCCGCCTCAGCGAAGCCCCGGACTCGCTGAGCGCAGCGCGGCTGCGCACCGATAGGTCGTGCGCCCACCGCTCGGCGTGCTCCAACGCCTCGGGGCATTCCCATCCGGAATTGACCTCAGCGCCGCACTCGTCGGCCAACTCAGCGACGAGTGAGCGAACGCGCGTCTCCGACAGCGTGCGTGTAGGCGGCTCGTCCAGTTCCCATGGTGGTCTGCGCAAGAGCTCCTCGAGACGGTCGTCCACGCCCTTCAACTTCTCCCGCAACGTGTCTTCGGCAGATTGGAGGTCCCCGGCGCGCTGCTGCTCGATCTCCATCTGCTCCTGGAGCATGTTCGTCAGTTCGGTCCGGAGCCGTTCGGCTTCGCCGAGGTCCAGATGCGCGTACAGCACCTCGTGGAAGCGCGTCAGGTCGGCGTAGGCTCGGGCGCGCGCCGCCTGTTGCGCAGAGAAGAACACGACGGCCCCCGCGCCGGGGCCAAGCCGCACCAGATTCGGGAGCGCTTCCTTCTGCGTCACCTCCTCACCGCGCGGGTTCTTGATCGTCAGATCCGAACGGAGCTGGCCCGGGCGCAGTCGACGCTCCAGCCGCCACAGGCCTGCGGCATCTCGTAGGCGGAGTTCAACTCGGCAGTCGGCTCCCTCGCTGAAGCGGTTGCGTACGTCGGAGTCACGCTCGAGGCCGAACAGGCACCAGCGAATCGCCTCGACGATACTCGACTTACCGCGTGCGTTCGCGCCGAACAAGAAACAGTGCTTTCCCGATACCCGGATCTCCTGTTGGACACCGAAGGCTTTGAATCCCTCCACAACCAGACTGTCGACCTGGTAACGCGCTCCCGGCATCTCAGCTGTGACCTCCGCGCCTGAGGGCCGTCGTAACGCCGTCGGAGAGCTCTGCGAACCTTGTCCGCAAGTAGCTCATTGCGGACAACACACCGCCCGCAGCAATCTCCTGCTCCAGCTTCTGCCACAGCGACCGGGCCGGTCCATCCGCCTCGAGGCGCTCCGCCACACGCGCGAAGAGTTCCGCGGTGCCTGGACGGTCGTGGTCGCCGCTGGAACTTGTCACCGGATCATCAGAAGCGTCACCCATCAAGACTCCCGCGAACTGATCGCAGTCTACGTGCGGAGTCCGGCCAACGGACAGGCAATGAGCTGCGACCCGGCGTCCTGGCCGACGCTGGCGCGCAGAGTACATATGATGTTCTCCGGGATCGACCTGCACAAGCACACGGTGTCCATCCACACGCTGGACGAGGCTGGGGATGGTACGTCAGGCAAGCCTTGCGGCTACCCGCGGGACGGTGCGCGCCTATATCGCCACGCTGCCGGGCCCGCACCGGGCAGTGGTAGAGTGCACCGGCATGTGGTACTGGATCAGAGACGTGCTGGTGCCCCAAGGCGTTGGCCTGCGGGTGAGCCTGGTCCCCGAGGCCCACATGATCAGCCCGGCACAACGCGAAACCCGGGACCTGCTGAGAGCGCGGCCGCTCCTGGTCAGCCGGGCCATCCAGGTCCAGCAGAGCATCAGGGCGCTGTTGGAGAAGTACAACGTCGGCCCCGCGGCCGAGCTCCCAGACTTGCCGAGGATCCAGGCCGAGCTACATGCCGAGCAGCGGGCGCTGCTGGCGGTGCAGATCCGTCGGCTCGAGCGAGAGCTGCGGGACCGGGTCCTGGCCACCCCCGATGCCCAGCGGCAGGTATGGATCCCGGGCATCGGCAAGGTGGTAGCCTAGACCCTGCTGGTGGAGATCGGCGACATCCGGCGGTTCCCCACCGTCCAGCAGTTCCATTCCTAACTGCCCGCTGGTGCCGGGCGCCAGCGACTCCGGGGCTACCGCTGCCGCACCTGATTCAGCACCCAAGCAACCCCCGGACACCGAGTGCTCGCTGGCGGTGGTGCCGACTCTCGGCTACGGACTCATCAGGAGAGTTAGGCAGCGAGAGGAGCAAAGCCACGATCTGGGATCGTGGCTGATTACGGCCCGCCGTTGGCTTCAAGGCCCTGTGCTGCACAACGGGCCGTGCGTGCAAGAAGGTCAGAGTCCCCAGCGATTGCGCGCATCGCATCGCGGATGCGTGCCGGGGCCGATGCAGCGATAGGGAAGGCGCCTTCATTGGGGTGAAAGTG
>DATMBI010000352.1:0-3177 GCA_035559375.1 Gemmatimonadaceae bacterium
CGATCTCGCGCCGAGCCGTGACCCAACCGTCCGCAACCTCGAGGCGACTACAGGCATGTACCATCGGGATGCCGAGCAGTTCGGCGACCATGAGCCCTACCGAACCGCTGGCCGTGTCGCCCGCCATCTTTCCGAACAGCACCAAATCGTAGCCGCTCAGCTCCGCTGCGAGCGCTCTGGCCACAGCATAATTGTCGAAGGGGACCCGCTCGGTTTCGAGGTGTACAGCGCGCGCGGCGCCCATGCTCAATGCCTTGCGCAACGTCTCCTGAACGCTCGACGGGCCTAACGACACGACCGTCACTTCGCCCCCGTCGCGCTCGGCTAGCTGCAACCCCACTTCGAGCGCGTAGCCGTCGAAATCGCCCATATCGAACTTGAGTCCCGTTTCGTCGATCGCCGTCCCGGACGGCGCCACCCGAAACTTGACATCCATCTCCGGGACGCGCTTGATGCATACGGCTATCCTCACCCCAGCCAACTCCCTTGTGAATAGATTCACGAGCAAAGATAGCAACGCAGGTTCACCCTTGCGAGTGAGAGAGCACGCAATGTCCGATGCGAGAGCGCGGCCGCTGGCATTGATCACGGGTGCCACGTCCGGGATCGGGCGTGAATTCGCCGAGCAACTGGCCATCGCCGGCCACGACCTCGTCATCGTGGCGCGAGATGCCGACAGGCTCACCGCGATCGCAGCCGACCTCTCCGACCGCTACGGTATCGATTGCCGCACACTAGTCGCCGATCTGAGCCGCGACGAAGGGGTCGACTCGGTAGTCCGTCACATAGACGAACTGAAACCAGATGTCCTAGTGAACAACGCTGGCTTCGGCACTACTGGAACGCTCGGGCGAGCGGATAGGGCTAGTCAGGACGCGATGCTCCGACTCCACGTCCTTGCGGTCCACAGGCTGGCGCAGGCCGCAGTCCAGGGAATGATACGACGTGGGAGTGGAACGATCGTGATCGTTTCATCGGTGGCGTCCTATCTCACCAGCCCTGGCAACGTGAATTACTGCGCCAGTAAGGCCTTCCAGCGCATATACGCCGAGGGGCTGTCGCTGGAAGTGGCACACCACGGTATCTACGTACAAGCGCTTTGCCCGGGCTTCACGCGCACTGAATTCCACGCTCGGGGTGGTATCGACTCGTCCCGCTATCCGAGCTGGATGTGGCTCGATGTGCGTCGTGTCGTAGGCGAGTCACTAGCCGCGGTAGCGCGCCGGCGACCAGTGGTCGTCATTCCGGCCCTGCGCTACCGCGCGATAGTGCTGCTCTTGCGCTATCTTCCTCTGTGGCTGCGCAATCGGCTGCTCGGGTTCTATCGCCGCGACGGCAGAGGAACTGCCGCTACTCGAATGCATCCAGGCCAGTAATAGCCTGGCCCAGAATGAGCGAATGCACATCATGCGTCCCCTCGTAAGTATAGACGCTTTCGAGGTTCGCCATGTGCCGCATCGACGCATACTCGGCCAGGATTCCGACCGCGCCCAACAGCCGGCGTGCCTCGCGAGCGACGTTCGTAGCCATATTGACGTTGTTGCGCTTGGCAAGCGAAACCTGGGCCGGCGTGTAGGTACCGCGATCTTTGAGACGACCGAGATGCAGCGCGACCAGCTGAGCCTTGACGATTTCGGTCAGCATGTCCGCCAATCGCTCCTGCTGGAGCTGGAAGGCTGCCACTGGTTTACCGAAGACCACGCGGTTGCGAGCGTACGAAAGGGCTTCCTCGAAACAGGCGAGTGCCGCACCGACGGCTCCCCAAGCAATCCCATAGCGCGCCTGCGTCAGGCACATCAGCGGCGACTTGAGGCCTTTGGATTCCGGCAGGATAGCATCGGCCGGTAGCTCCACGTCCGAGAAGACCAACTCACTAGTGTCGGAGGCACGCAGCGAAAGCTTGCCCTTCTGATCGCGAGCCTTGAAGCCAGGGAGGTCGGTCGGCACGATGAATCCCCGTATCGACGAGGGCGAGGGATCACCGTCGGTCTTGGCCCACACGATCGCGACCTGTGCAGTGGAACCGTTCGTGATCCACATCTTGGCGCCGTTGAGGACCCACGTGCCGTCCGAGCGTTGCCGCGCCATGGTGATCATTCCGCCAGGGTTGGAGCCGTAATCCGGCTCCGTCAGACCGAAACAACCGATGATCTCGCCGCGCGCCATCCGCGGTAAGTAGTGTCGCTTCTGGGCCTCGCTTCCGAACGCATAGATCGGATACATCACCAGCGCACCCTGAACCGACGCGAACGATCTTACCCCCGAGTCGCCGCGTTCCAGTTCCTGCATGATCAGGCCGTAGGCCACATTGTTGAGCCCGGCGCAGCCGTACTCTTCGGGGAGGTTGGCGCCGAAAACGCCTAGCTCTGCCATCTCCGGGACGAGTTCCAGAGGGAAGCGGCCTTCCACGTAACATCGCCCGATGATGGGCAGAACCCGTTCGTCCACCCAGCGTCGCACGCTGTCACGCACGGCGCGTTCTTCCTCGCTGAGGAAGGAGTCGACATCGTAAAAATCCAGTGCTGACGTCATCCTCTCACCTGACCCTGGCGTTGGCTAGCCGTACGACGAGCGAAGCGATAGCGTGCTCCCTCGACTAGCGTTCGTTCGACTGCTGACCACAAGAATGTTCGAGCCTCGATCCATCCACGCTGGATCACCAGCGCGTTCACGGACGGCGGCCGACCGCCTCGGGAGCGATCCGAGACCGTTCCTGCAGTGGAAACTACGATCCCATCCCCTAGGCGCTCGAGGTAATGTACGGCCTCCTGGTGGTCGTGACCGCAGAGCAGGAGCTCGACCCCCATACGAGCGAATTCCTCCAACACCCACGCCGAGTGTTTGAGGCCGTGTCGCTGTGACAGTTCGCCCTTTATCGGGTTGTGGTGCATGACCACAGCCCGGAGGTCGTCCGGAGGCGAGGCCGCGAAGGCCGCCCTAGCGCGCTCGATCTGTTCTGGGCGAAGGTCCCCGATGATGGATATGTCGCGCAGGTTCCAAGTCAGGGTACGCAGACTCACGCCCTGTGCCGTGTTGATTCCGACGAACGTGGCACCGGGCATTCGGAGAACAGGCTCCAACTCCTGTCCGATGAAGCGCCGGTATGGCTCGTAGATGCATTCGCTTCCACGCACGTAAAGCGGCGAGCGCCACCACGCGACGTCGTGGTTACCTGGT
>DATMBI010000353.1:0-2686 GCA_035559375.1 Gemmatimonadaceae bacterium
TCCCGTTTATCTTGCGCCACATAGGGCAACTGCTTGGGGCACCGTACCGGGCGTTCGATTTTCTCATGTCGCCGCGCGAGATAACCACACCTGACGAACTTCCCGACGAGGGAACGGTGGAGCTCTCGCTCCGCCCGCAGCGTCTGGCCGAGTTCATAGGACAACAGAAAGTGAAGGAGAGCCTGCGTATATCCATCGACGCGGCACTCAGCCGTCGCGAGCCGCTGGATCATACGCTTTTCTTCGGCCCGCCTGGGCTGGGTAAGACCACGCTGGCGGAGCTCATGGCGCGAGAACTCGGCGTCAACATTCGCACCACTTCCGGACCGGCACTGGAGAAGCCTGCGGACCTGGTCGGCACACTCACGAACCTGAGGCGCGGTGACATCCTGTTCATCGACGAGATACACCGACTCAGGCCTGTGATCGAGGAGTTCCTCTACCCCGCGATGGAAGACTATCGCGTAGATATCCGGTTGTCAGAGGGCCCGCGAGCTCAGACCATTACGATGGCTATAGAGCCGTTCACGCTGGTGGGCGCCACTACACGTCTAGGGTTGTTGACCCCGCCGATGCGCGCCCGGTTCGGAATCGTGCAGCGGCTCAACTACTACCCGCCCGAGGATCTGGCGCTGATCGTTCAGCGCACCGCCGAGGTTCTCAAGGTAGAGATCGACCGCGACGGTGCCTTCGAAATCGCGAGGCGCGCTCGCGGCACGCCTCGTGTCGCCAATCGCCTGCTGCGCCGCGTGCGCGACTACGCCCAGGTGAAGGCAGGGGGCCGCATAACGAAAGAAGTTGCGCTCCGCGGACTGGAGCTGCTCGACGTGGACCATTTCGGTCTGGACGACATGGATGCCCGCATTCTGCGTGCTATCATCGAGAAGTTCGACGGCGGACCAGTGGGCGTTGCAGCGATGGCCGCAGCCGTCGCGGAAGACGCCGAAACGATCGAGGAAGTGTACGAGCCCTTCCTGGTGCAGAATGGATTCTTGCAGCGCACTCCCCGGGGCCGCGTGGCAACACCACTAGCGTACCGCCACTTCGGTTACTCCATGCCCCAGTCCGCGAGTGCCCAGGAAAGCTTGTTCGACGAGCGGGAGCTGCGCGACAGCGTGTGAGCGGTTTGGAAGGGAAGCGAGGGCTGCGGACCTCCGACTACGACTACCACCTGCCGCCCGAGCGCATAGCCCAAACACCGCGGCAGCGGCGCGACGAGGCTCGATTGCTGGTGGTCTATCGCGGTAGCGGCGCAATGGAGCATCGCGCTTTCGCCGACCTGGCCGACCTGGTACCAGCAGGCGATGCCGTGGTCCTCAACACGACCAGAGTTATCCGCGCTCGATTGCTGGGTCGGCGCGAGAACGGGGCCAGTGCCGAAGTGTTGTTGCTGCGGCCACTAGGTGGATCGCGCTTCGAGGCCATGGTACACCCGGGTGGAAAGCTGAAGCCCGGGAGGAAAGTTCTCGTCGCGCCCGACTTCCATGTGGAGATCGAGGCCGTAACGGAACGCCGTACTCGAATCGTCAGGCTGGTGACCGATTTACCGCCCGCGCAAGCGCTGGAACGCTTCGGCCATGTTCCGTTACCCCCGTACATCCGCCGTCCCGACACGCCGGAAGACGAGGCCCACTACCAGACGGTCTACGCTCGCGTCCCCGGTTCTGTGGCCGCCCCTACTGCTGGCCTGCACTTCACACGAGAACTGCTGGATCGCCTTGCGCAACGCGGCGTGTTGCTTGCCGAGATCGTGCTGCACATCGGTGCGGGCACTTTCAAGCCGGTAGAGTCGGAAGACCCTGCCCAGCACCAGATGCACGAAGAGTTCTACTCGGTGGAACCGAGCACCGCCACGGCGCTCAATGCCGTGCGAGCGCGCCAGGGACACATCTGGGCCGTCGGGACGACAGTAGCTCGTACGCTCGAAACCGTAGCCGATGACTCCGGGGTCCTGCACGCGGGGAGTGGCGAAACCCGGCTATTCATCCGCCCGCCGTATCGTTGGAAGGCCGTAGACCGCCTACTCACTAACTTTCACCTCCCCCGCTCTACGCTGCTCATGCTGGTGGCCGCTTTCGCCGGATACGAGTTGACCATGGAAGCCTATGCCGAAGCGCTGCGTGCGGGCTACATGTTCTATTCGTACGGCGATGCCATGTTGATCGTATGACCGAGCTTGGCGAGTCCGGCAGCTTCTCCTTCCAGATCGCGGCGCGCCACGGCAGCGCCCGGGCCGGCGTCTTCGACACACCTCACGGTAGGGTGCTTACACCGGCGTTCATGCCAGTTGGCACTCTAGCCACCGTGCGCGCCCTCGACCCGTTGGAACTGCGCCAGGCAGGCGCCTCGATTCTCTTGGCCAATGCCTACCACCTGCACCTCCGCCCAGGGGACGATGTGATCCAGGAGTTGGGAGGGTTGCACCGCTTCATGGCTTGGGACGGTCCGCTCCTCACCGACTCGGGTGGCTTTCAGGTGTTTTCGCTGCAGGGGTTACGCCGCGTGGACGAAGAGGGCGTCGAGTTTCGCAGCCACATAGACGGCTCGCGGAGGCGCTTCACGCCGGAGTTGGTGGTGCGAATTCAGCGCCGCCTCGGCGCAGATGTAATGATGCAGTTCGACCATGTGATCCCAGGTCAGGCAGACCGCTCTACGGCTCGGGATGCCAGCGAGCGCTCGCTGCGGT
>DATMBI010000354.1:0-7199 GCA_035559375.1 Gemmatimonadaceae bacterium
ACGCACGTAGTCTCCGGGTTTAACTGCGATCACGAAGCCCACGCTGTGGTCTATGGAGTCTTCCATGCGGCGCCGTCCTCCACCCATGGCCACGATTCCCCAGCCAACGGGTTTGGGATCGATCCTCGCTACGATCCCCGAGCGCTCGGCGGCATAGAGCTCGCATTCCCGCGCTTGAGGGAGGCGTGCAGGGTCTTCCACTACCTTGGGATCGCCGCCTTGAGCAGCGATTATCTCCTGAAACTTCTGAGCTGCTCGACCTGACGATAGCGCGATTTCCAGGGTTCGACGCGCTGTGGAACGATCCGGTGCGAGCTTCCCCAGAACGAGGAGCTCTGCACCTAGTGCGTATGTGAGGCGAAGCAGATCGGGAGGTCCTTCCCCGTGGAGGGCTTGGATGGCCTCCTCCACCTCTAACGCGTTGCCGCAGGCGCGTCCGAGGGGCCGGTCCATGGCCGTCACCAAGGCGACTACCGGCAAGTCGCGCGAGCGGCCCAGAGCGGTCATTGTCCGTGCCAGCTCCAAGGCCTTTTCGAGCGAGGGGAGGAAGGCACCCGGACCGCGTTTGATGTCCACGACCAAGCCTGTCAGTCCTTCGGCCAGCTTCTTGCTCATGATGCTAGCAGCGATGAGGGGGAGCGACGGCACGGTGGCCGTGGCATCCCGAAGGGCGTAGAGGCGCCTATCGGCCGGCGCGATTTCCTCGCTCTGGCCCATAAGCACGCAGCCCACGCGCTCCAGGTGGTGGCGTGCCTCCTCGAGCGTCAGTGCGGTGCGAAATCCCCGTATGGACTCCAGCTTGTCGAGGGTGCCGCCGGTGTGCCCCAGCGCCCGCCCGGACATCATGGGCACCACTGCGCCTGCGGCTGCGAGCAGAGGCGCCAGCACTAGGGACACCTTGTCACCGACGCCTCCGGTCGAGTGCTTGTCGAGGCGCGGTACACCTAGATAGTCGAGCTGAAGGACCGCTCCGCTTTCCAGCATGGCGGTCGTAAGCGCAACCGTTTCGTCGTCGTCCATCCCCTGGAAGTAGATCGCCATCAAGAGGGCGGCCATCTGGTAGTCCGGTACCTCGCCTGCCAGATAGGCCCGAACTAGGCCTTGCCACTCGCCGGGTGCGAGCCGGCCGCCGTCGCGCTTGCGCTCTATGAGTCTCGCTGTGAGCATACGCTAGCGTTCGTGGTGTATACTGGGCTGTAGTTCAGCCTCCATCTCTAGCGGAGATCCGTTGACCGAGTGAAGCTTCGCCGGTTCGTATGCGTTTTGGCATCGCTGGCGCCTCTTGCTGCTGCAGGCGGGCAGGTGCCTGGTAGCAGTGCCGCCCAACGCTTGGCGGCGGGCGACAGCGCTTACGCTGCCTTCGACGCCGTGGCAGCGTTGGCGCATTACGAAGCTGCAGCGGCCATGGATTCGCTCTCGGCGGCCGCATGGGGAAAGGCTGCACGCAGTGCGGTGGATCTGGGCGAGTCGGAGCGGGATGCTGCCAAGCGGCGGGCGTACTACGAGAAGGGCGTGAGCTACGCCCGTCGCGCGGTGGCGCTCGAGCCCGAGGTTGCCGAGTGGCAGTTCGCGCTGGCGCGGGCGCTGGGACGCTTGGCGCTGAGCGTCGGGGTAAGGGAGCGCGTCCGCTATGCCGTGGAAATCCGTGACCGCGCGATTCGTGCTTTGCGTATCGACCCTGACCATCCGGGTGCGCTGCATGTCCTCGGGATGTGGCATGCGGAGGTGCGAAGGTTGAGCGGATTCGAGAGATTCGTAGCGCAGAACTTCCTGGGTGGTCGCATCTTTCAAGAGGCCAGTTGGGAGCAAGCCGTGCGGCTTCTGGAAAGGGCTGTGGCTGTCGATCCCGAGCGGCTGGTACACCATCTCGACCTCGCCAAGATTTACGCCGACATCGGCGAGAAAGCAAAGGCGCGATCCCACTATCAATTCGTGATCGATGCACAGGTTCGAACCGACTACAACGATCCGCTGTACAAACGCCAGGCTGCCGAAGAGCTGCGGCGGCTTCGCTAGGGGTTTTGCGGTGAGATGGTGGTGACGGCGGTTCCGGAGGAAGATCGCGAGTTGGCGGAATTGGCGGCTCGTGCGGCGGCATTGCGCGAGCGCATCGAGCAAGCCAACTACGAGTATTACGTACTGGATAGCCCCAGCCTTTCGGACGCGGAGTACGATCGCCTGTTCCGCGAGCTCGTGGAACTGGAGCAGCGCTATCCTGAACTGCGGACCGCAGACTCGCCGACGCAGCGTGTGGGCGCTCCACCGCAGAGCGCCTTCCCCAAGCACGTGCACGCAGTGCCGATGCTGTCACTGGCCAATGCTTTCAGCGACGAAGAGCTGCGAGCGTGGGAAGAGCGTCTGGTACGGCTTGCTGGCGAGGATGTGCGCAAGGCTGGCTACTCGGCAGAACTCAAAATAGACGGTGTGGCGGTCAGTCTCGTTTACGAAGGCGGCGTACTGGTCAAGGGAGCGACGCGCGGGGACGGTACCGTCGGGGAGGATGTCACCCCGAACATTCGCACCATCAAGGACGTGCCATTGCGGTTACGGGGCGAATCGCTACCCGCTCGGCTCGAGGTGCGTGGCGAGGTTTACTATCCCTTTGCGCTTTTCGAGCGCATGAACGAGGAGCTGGCGCTCAGAGGCGAGCGTATCTTCTCCAACCCTCGCAACGCCGCTGCGGGTTCGCTGCGCCTGTTGGATTCCGCAGTCACTGCCACTCGTCCACTGCGGTTTTTCGCGTACGGCATCGCCGTGGCTCCGGGCGAGCGTTTGCCTGTCGATCGTCAATCCGAGGTGTTGGAGCTGCTGGAGGAGTGGGGCTGTCCGGTGGCGCCGTATCGCCAGCGCTGTTCGGATCTCGCCGAGGTGGTGCGTTGGGTTCAGCGGATAGAAACCGAGGTACGTCCTCAGCTGGATTTCGCTATCGACGGCGTGGTGATCAAGGTGGACTCGCTACCGCTTCAGGAGGACTTGGGTGTGGTGGGTGGCCGCGAACCGCGCTGGGCTATCGCGCGGAAGTTCGCGCCCGATATCGCCGAGACGCGCCTACTCGACATCAGGGTCAACGTAGGGCGAACAGGGGTGCTCAATCCTTACGCCGTGTTGGAGCCTGTAGAGATCGGTGGGGCTACGGTTTCTTACGCTACGCTGCATAACGAGGCGCTGGTGCTCGCCAAGGACCTCCGCATAGGTGACTTGGTGCAGGTGAAGCGAGCCGGCGAGGTCATCCCGCAGGTCATAGCGCCTGTGAGCGATCGGCGCACCGGTAGCGAGCGCCGCTGGTCCATGCCTCGCAATTGTCCCGTCTGCGCTGCTCCGGTGGTACGGCGGGAGGACGAGGTGGCGTGGTACTGCCCTAACGAAGAGTGTCCTGGGCGCCGCTTGGAGTCGTTGGTGCACTTCGCCTCAGCTGATGCCATGGACATACGGGGATTAGGGGAGGCGCGCGTGAGGCAGCTGGTCGAGGCTGGCCTCGTACGTGACGTGTCCGATTTTTACGTGTTGACTCCGGAACAGCTGCAAGAGCTGGAGGGGTTCGGTCGCAGGAGTGCCGAGCAGCTCGTTGCCGCCATAGCCGCCTCCCGTACGCAGCCGCTGTCGCGGCTCCTGTTCGCCCTAGGGATTCCTCACGTGGGTTCTGTGACCGCGGCATTGTTGGCACGGCATTTCGGTACGCTGGACCGCCTCATGGAGGCTTCCGAGTCCGAGATAGCCTCGGTGCATGGAGTGGGGGATGTGATAGCTCGCTCGGTCTCGGAGTATTTCGCTGCGCCGCGCAATCGGTCGCTCGTGGAGCGACTACGTGTGATGGGGCTCACGCTAGAGGAGCCAGGTGGGGTGCCGGGAGGTGGTGCCCTGCGCGGTAAGACGGTCGTCATTACGGGGACGCTCCCCACTTTGAGCCGGCAGGAAGCGACTGCGCTGGTAGAGCGACACGGCGGCCGGGTGGCCGACAGTGTGTCGCGGCGTACGTCCTTCGTAGTGGCAGGCGAAGCTGCTGGGAGCAAGCTTGCAAAGGCGAGGGAACTAGGTATCGAGGTGATAGACGAGGCCGAGTTGCTGCGCCGCGTTTCGGAGCCGGAGTCAGAGCACGATGTCCAATGAGTCGAGCGGTCCCATCGAGGGGATGGTCGTTTTCAACCGCGCCGCGCTGCTGGCTCTGTGCCGCAGCCTGCTGGAGCGCGACGAAGCTCAGGGCCCGTTAGCGTTGCAGGAAGCGGGTTACGCCGGCGGTCCTGCGGTCTACGAGTATTTCGAGCGCTGGTTAGCCGAACGTGTTACGCTTGGGCCGGGCGAGTTGGAGCTGGGGGACTTTCAGCTTTACCTGTCGGAGTTTTTCCGGCAGTGCGGCTGGGGTACGGTCGAGATTTCGAGTGTGGACGGTGTGGTAGCCGCTGTCGATTGTAGCGAGTGGGCCGAGTCCGACCCGCGGTTAGCGGCCGGCGTGCCGGCTTGTCATATCACGACAGGTCTGTTTGCGGATCTTTTCGGTCGTGTCGCTGGATCGGCGGTTGCCGTCTTGGAGGTCGAGTGCCGCTCTGCCGGTCACTCGCGCTGTCGTTTCCTGGTGGGTAGTCCGGAAGTCATGGACGCCGTTTACGAGGAGATGGTGCGTGGTGTCCCTTACGGGGATGCGGTCGCTCTGGCCTAGCAGTCAGCGTCCCAGCTTGTACTTCGGGTTCGGTACCAATTCGCCGTTGACGAGGATCTCTCGGTCCCAGGGAAGCACGATAGTGCTCTGGGTAGCGAGGGCGTGGAAATCCGGCTCGTAGATACCCGTTTTGAACGAGACGGCGGTCCTCACCTCGAGGGCGCCCGCATTGACGATGGCGGCTACGGCTAGGCGCATCGTTTCTCCGGTGTCGCACGTCTCGTCGACGATGAGGACGCGGCGCCCCCGTACCTCTGGCGGTGCTGCGCCCAGTACTGCTGGCGTCTGGCGCACTCTGGCCGTCGGGATACGCCTGGTCACTAGGATGGAGCGGAAGTCCCGGTCCATGATGGCGGCGACGACGGCGCCCGGGATAACGCCGGCCGTTGCGATACCGACCACGATTTCGGGATCGAACTCGCGCGCCACTTTGAGGGCCAGGGCGCGCGACAGCTCGCCGAAGAGCGGCCATTCGACCTCGAAGATTCCTTTGTCGGGTTCGGCGCGATACTTACGCGGGGGCATGGTCCACCGAGCGCGAAGTCATTGGTTCAGGCTTGGCAAACGTAGCGGGGTTGGCGGCGTCGCGCGAGTCGGCGTCTAGCGGCAGTGTTCGCGGTGGGCGTTGCTCTGCAGGCGCGGTCGCGATAGCTTTGCGCCAGCTTTGCTGGCGTAGCGGCCTTCGGCCAGGGCGCTCGCCGCCGTGCGCTATTTTCTCGCGATTTCAGACGCATGTCATGGTGGAGCCGCCTACTTGGCGGCAGGTCCGATGTCGATTCTGCAGCCCGGCGCATCGACTATCTCAAAGAGGCGCTGGCGCTGGAGCGTCAGGGTGATCTCGACGCCGCGCTAACCTCTTATCGCCTGGCGCTGCGTGAAAAGCCGGACGACGTGCGCATACTGGAGAACATGGCCATAGCCTATACGCGTCTTTCCCGCCACGACGAGGCAATGCGGTGTTATCGCCGCGCTTTGGAGATCGATCCGGGTTTGGCCGGGGCGCATTACGGTCTGGCTTTCCTCCTACTGCGCCGGGGCGATCGGGACGGCGCGGCGAGGCATCTCGAGGCCTTTTTGTCGGCGCCGCCCGACGGACCAGACTCTGAACGCTGGATAGCACACGCTCGCGAGACGTTGGAGGGGATACGGCAGGGATCGGTTTCGGAAGCGACGGAGCCGCCAGCGGCAGAGTCCTGAGGTGGGTCGCGTACTTGCAGTTGTCAGCCAGAAGGGTGGTGTCGGGAAGACCACGACGGCGGTGAACCTGGCCGCGGCTTTCGCTCGCCGCGGTCTCAAGACGCTGCTGGTGGACGTCGATCCACAGGGCGCAGTGCGTTTCGGCGCGGGGCTGCGCAAGGGCCATCCGCCCTATGGTTTCGCGGATTACCTCGCTGGGACTCGTTCTTTACGCGAGGTTCTTCTGCCCACCAGTCTTCCCTGGCTGCGGGTGATCTTGGCCGGGAGCGTGACTCAGGAGGGAGACCACTCGGCGTACATCGCTCTAGTGTCGCGTAGCGACCTCTTGCACGAGATGCTGGCCATAGCTAGGCAGCGCTGCGACGTGGTGGTCGTGGACACGCCGCCGGGTTTGGGCCCTGTCGTGCAGAGGGTGTTGCAGGCGAGCCAGCATGTGCTGGTTCCGCTCCAGAGCGAACCGCTGGCCTTGCAGACAACGCCGCAGATGTTGCGGGGTATTCAGGAAATAATCGCGACCAACGAGGCTCTGGTGCTGGAGGGGTTCCTCCTTACGATGTACGATCCCGCCAATCCGGCGTCGGAGCGAATCGCACAGTATGTGCGCTCGCATCTGCCGGCGAACGTGGTTTTCGATGTAGCGATCCCGCGTTCTGCGGCCGCCGCCGAGGCGTTCGCTGCTGGGCAGCCGCTGGTCTTGCGTTCGCCTGCGGATCCGGCCGCGCAGGCTTATGTCAACTTGGCCACCATCTTGAGTGATCGGCTGAGGTGAGGATCGGCTGGTTGCACCGGATGCTGGCGCTGCCGTTGACGGCGCTCGCGTGGGGTTGTGTGGACCTGACCACCGATCCTGACGAAATCGCGGCTATCGAGTTCGAGGAGTTCCCCTTCCCTGCAGTCGTGGCGGGTGACACGCTGAGGGATTCGGTAGGGGTGGTAGCACCGTTGCGTGCACGTGTCTTCGACGCCTCCGGGCGCGAGCTTCCTCCTGAGCGTGTGCAGCCGGAGTTCATCTCGCGCGACCCTTTCGTGAGGATCGTGCCCGGCCCGTATGCGGTCGCTCTCCCGGACAGCGAGGGTACTGCCCGACTCTTGGCGTCCGTCGCGGGTCTGCAGAGCATAACGAGGCAGTTGGACGTGGTGCGGCGCCCCGATTCGCTGGCGGCGGCCGCCGTCCCGGACACCTTGCGCTGGGTACTCCCCGACGTTCCGGCTACCAACGTTTCGCAGGATCTCCGCGTCAGGGTCATCCGGAGGGGTCCGCCAGTTGCCGGGGTGCGGCGCTGGCTGGTTTCGTTCCAGGCGTACTTTCGGGGGCAGCCGGTCGTGCCGGGCGATACTAGCGTGGTCT
>DATMBI010000355.1:0-10211 GCA_035559375.1 Gemmatimonadaceae bacterium
GTACTTGAGCTTAGCCACACTCGGACCGAAGAGCGCCTCCACCACTTCGCGGGACTTCGGGCCCTGCAATTGGAGCGGGGAAACGTCCGGCTCCCCGATCTCCACACGCATACCGGTGGAAAGCGCCACGCCGCGAGCCCAGAGCAGCACATCGGAGTCGGCCAGCGCCAACCAAAAATGTCGCTCACCCAGCCGCAGAAGCACGGGGTCGTTGATCACCTCGCCCTGCGGTCCCGTAATGGCGACGTATTTGCCCTGGCCCACAGGACAGCGTTCCAGGTCGCGTGGAGTAAGAAGGTTTGCGAACTGCAGCGCATCCGGTCCGGTTATTTCGACCTGCCGCTCCACGCTGACATCCCAGAGCGTGACGTGCTGCACGAGATGCCAGTACTCGCTCTCGAAATCGTCGAAGCAAGTAGGAAACAGCATATGGTTGTACACTGTGTAGCCCTTAGCGCCCCAGCGCTGAGTGGCTTCGAAGAAGGGACTGCGCCGCAAGCGCGCACCACGCTGTACTAGGCTCATATCGAATGGCATAGTCGGCACCGTGCCAGGCGTTGACGATCGAAGCTGCCAGGGTGGTCGGAGAGAATACCTGCTGCCGAGCACTTCGCTAGGTGTCCGGGCCACTTGCCAGAGCTCCTGATCACAAAAATGAATTTTCCACTAGCGCGATTGCGAACGGGGTTGCATTCTTGGGACCCCCCCGGAGGCTGGATCGTCGTCATACTGGGCGTCAATCGTCAAAGAACCAACAACTTGCGCTGCTGGTGCTTCGCTTCCTGACCCTCGGCACACTGGGACTGTCCGGCGACAGCGGGCCGCTACTAGCGGGCCGCCGCAAAGTGCTGGCCCTGCTAGCCTACATAGCACGTGAAAAACGACCAGTCCCGCGCGCTAGGCTGGCGAGCTTGTTCTGGAGCGATCGCGACGAACAGCATGCCAGACACTCAGTGCGGCAAGCCATAGCCGAACTGCGAACTGCGCTGGGCGATGGTTTGGTGGTGCTGGACGACGGAACGGTTACCCTCGCTCCCGACTCGCTCCTCTGCGACGCTACAGAATTCGAAGCGACTGCGGGACGCAAAGACTGGAACGGGGCGGCCGCGCTATGGCACGGCGACTTCCTGCCAGCTGCCGACAGCCTCGGCGGCCTCGACTGGATCCATTGGCTGGATGGGCAACGCGATGGGCTGAGAGCCCTCGCGGCTGTGACATTCTCGAACCTGGCTACCGCTCAACTCGAGGCCGGCAACGCCAGCGCGGCCGTGGAGTTCGCAACACAGTGGTGCAAGGTAGCGCCCCTGGACGAGCGCGCTAACGCATGCAGGATCGAGGCACTGATTTCCGTGCGGCGGCTTGTGGATGCCGCACGCTGCTACGAGATGTACGTGCGGCAGCTTGCCGCTTCGGGGCTCGCTGCGCCATCGCCGCAATTCCTCGCCTTGAGAGAGCGGCTCTTCTCCGCCGGCCGTAGGGAATCGGTCCGCACGGTAGCCGGTGCAGAACGCCTCACGTTGAGCGCCCTGGCAAACCTCAGCGGGGACGCACGCGCGCTGCTAGAGGCTGCAGCTACAGTGGGGGAACCCAGCTCGGTAGCCTTTCTGGCCGGACTCTCTGAACTCTTGCCTGCCACCGCCGCTGCCGTACTGCGCGACTTGGTGGAACGTGGCGCGCTCGTCAACGACGCTGCGGGAAACTTCGCCTTCGCCAGCGAAGAAACGCGGCGCACTGTCTACGGTGTGATCGCACCGAACAGACGGCGTGCGCTGCACAGTGCCATAGTGGCTGCCTTGGAGCGCCAAGGTGTCCCTCGTCATGTGGTCGAACAGCACCGGCGGCTCGCAGGGCTACGCCCCCGCATTCGCGTCAGGCGCGGTGCCGTTCTTGGAGCTGTCGCCGCGAGCTTGGCACTGATCGGAGGAAGCAACTTGGCCGTCCGCTTGTTGCGAGAGCACACTAACGAGGGCAGCAGGTCGATTGTGTTGACGGTGGAGGCCGGGCGCCTAACTGTGGAACGGCAATCGAGCGATGCCATCATAGGCGCGGCCATGGTGGGGCTCAGGCAGTCGCCGCACATCAGGATACGAACTCGTACCCCAGCTACCTCTGGCGATGCTAGCACACCACTCGCTGGGCAGCCCGTTCCCTGGGTCGGAGATCCTCGATTCGCCGGTCCGCGGCTGATCGTCGATGTGGGTAGGTCGGGCACCTTGTACGCCGTGGCCGTGCGCGTGGTCGCACCTGACAGCACGCTCCTTGCCACCGAAAGAGCGGTCGGATCGGAACGCGACATCGTCGATAAACTCGACACACTCTTGCGCCGCATCAGATCTCGGCTGGGCGAGTCACCAGCTTCGCTGCAAGCCTCTGCTCGGCCCTTGAGGCTGGTGGCGAGCGCCTCGCTCCGGGCGTTGGCTGCGTACGTGGACGGCATGCGCGCCTACGAACAAGGCGACCGGGCAGCGGCTCAACGAGCGTGGGTCGCTGCGTTGAGCTCGGACTCGACTTTTGCACTAGCGGCGCTGGAGCTGGCTACGAACGCGCTCGAGCAGGGCGACAAAGCGGCGGCGGATCGTTGGGTCTCGCTGGCCCTCGGTCGTTCAGACCGGCTAGCTCCTCGGGACTCGGCGAGGGCTCGGTTCCTCGCAGCCCTCGTGAAAGGAGCGGTCGACAGCGCCATTGTCTACGCGCGAGTCGCACAGCAGAGTGGGGCGGCCATATGGAACCTCCTCGGCTGGCATGCTTTCGAGCAGCGGCGCTGCGATCTCGCAGTGCCTGCCTTCACTCGTTCTATCTCGCCAGACGCTCCGACCTCGCTCCCCTACGCGGGGCTGGCACTCTGCGCGTTCGACGCAGGCGATTTGCACGGCGCGCTCAGCACGTTCGCTCGCGCGGAAAGTATCGACACCGGTGAGCTCGTCAGAGATGGCATCTTGCATCGCTGGGCGAGCCTGCTCACCCGTGGCGGGTACAGCGACGAGGCGGAAGCTGCACTTGGTCGTGTGCTCGGCAAGGTGCGGTCCGCGACGGACAGCGCCTCGGTGTTACGCGACTTGAGCGCGCTCGCGATGTTCCGGGGTCGCTACGCCAGCGCGCTAGACCTCCTGGAGGAAGCCGCTCGACTGCTGGAACCGGTCAGGGACAGTGCAACGCTGTTCGCGATACGGGTGTCCCAAGCTGCCGGTCATCTCGCTCGGGGCTCGCGGCAACTTACCTCGGAGCGGCTGGACCAGGCGTTTTCCCTAGGCGCGCTAGACGCACGCGATCCCGTGGAGATGTTCCAACTCGGGCATCTCATGGCACGCATCGGCCGCGTCAACGGGGCGCGCGAGGTGCTCCGACTCCTCGAGTCACGAGCCGAGCCAGCTCGTACGGAGCACCGCTGGGCAGAAGCGCTTCTAAGAGCCTCGATAGCGCTGGCCGAACGAATGCCAGAGGACGCTCTGGCTCAGCTGGGATCGCTACGCTCGCTCGAGCCACCCCTGGAGTTTTTGGAGGGCTACCGCCTTGCGTTGCGTAGTGACGCCAGGGCCATGGCCATGCAGCCAGAACTAGCGAGAGCTGACGCCACGGAGCTGGAGGACAGATGGTTCCTGTTCACGCCGGCTCAGGACGAGTGGCTCCGCTCCACTGGTAGGGTAGCTCGCCTGTCGGAGTTGGCCGGCGACGCACCTGCCTCGCTAGCTGCCTACCGTCGCCTCTTGGAGCGCTGGAAAGACGGTGACCGCGACCTCGTGGAGCTCGCTCACGCCCAACGCGCCGTAGCGCGTCTGGCGAACGCAGTCGCCCTGGGTCGCTGAATCGCACTTACGCCGACGCTAGTACATAACCGCTAGGTCAGCTAGCAAAAAAATACGCCGCTCGCCTGGCCGCGGTTCTCGGTACCTGAAGAGACCGAGGCGCACGCCTAACGGGAGAACCGAAACGATCCACTGAAGTTCTCCTCCTCGGGCGTCGCGGCCCTCCCAGTATCGCAATGCCGTGGCGCGAAGAATCAGTGCACCCCTGAGTCCCATCCATTGCGCATAGGCTAGCGAAACTCGGCCGGCCTTCCAGCCCGGCTCTGCGATCGCTAGGAAGAACCTGCTGGACACTGCAGGGGTATCCAGATCGCCGTTCCCCACACCAGCTACTGCAGTCATCGATAGGCGCACCGGGCCGAAGATGTGCAAACCTGCGAACGGATCGAGGACGAACCGCCACGCATCCTCGCGGGCCACTGGTCGCTGGCCGACAGCGTTCCGCGGCATGGCACCTAGAGCGCATGCCAACATTAGCAAGCAGGAGCAGGGACGAACGAAGGACGCTCTCGACACCGGGGACTGGCACTCCTGGAAGAAAGGGTTGCCGCAACGGAGCCCTCAGCCTCAAGCTAACACCTCGGTGGCCGTTGTGCTGTCCTGCGCGAGCGCTAGCAGGGACTCGTGCGTAGAACGCTGGACACGCCACTGACCGTAGAGCCATACTTGCCAGCGCATTAGCAGGTTGACTTCACGTACGCTACAGGACCCAACAAGATGACTGACGTCGCTATTCGAGACGCTGCAGAACTTCCGGTGCGGCGCTTTCTCCCTGCGCTCCTAGTTCTCTTTGTCGCCAGCGGCATGTGCGCGCTGATATACGAGGTAGTGTGGTTCCAGCTCCTCGAATTGGTGATCGGTGCAACCGCAGTCTCCATCGGCATGCTGCTGGCGACGTTCATGGGTGGCATGTGCCTGGGGGCCCTCGCGCTGCCACGCCTGGTTGCCCGTCATCATCACCCGCTCCGGATCTACGCGCTGCTCGAGGCAGGGATCGCAGTCGTAGCCGTTCTGGTCCTGCTGGTCGTTCCGACGGTTGGCAAGGTGTACACCGCAACGCTCGGTCACACGTTCGCCGGCATACTCCTGCGCGGCGTGATATGCGCTCTCTGCCTCCTACCTCCGACCGTGTTGATGGGGGCAACTCTGCCAGCGGTATCGAGGTGGATCGAAGTGACGCCGCGTGGCGTCTCGTGGATGGGCCTCCTCTACGGAGCGAACACGGTAGGTGCGGTTCTAGGGGGAGCACTGGCTGGTTTCTACCTCCTGAGGGTCTACGACACAACCGTTGCCACGCTGGTGGCTGCCACGATCAACGTCGTCATAGCGGGAATTGCGATGACGATTGCACGCCGCACCCCAGGCGGTGTGCAGGAAGCCACCGAGGAGCCGGCCCGGGTCGTACGTGCCTCGGGTTCGTGGGTCGTATATGTCGCAATCGCGCTTTCCGGTGCAGCTGCACTGGGTGCCGAGGTGGTCTGGACCAGGCTGCTCACGCTCATGTTGGGCGGTACGGTCTACACCTTCGCAATGATCCTGGCGGTCTTTTTGACCGGCCTAGGTCTAGGTAGCACCGCTGGCGCCTGGTTGGGCCGGCGTGTAGCGACGCCACGTCTAGCGCTGGGCTGGCTGCAGGCGCTGCAAGTCGTGGGCGTAGCGTGGGCTGCCTTCATGATCGCTGTGGTTCTGCCTTACTGGCCGATCAACCCATCACTGGCGCCGAGCATATGGCTCAACATGCATCTGGATCTGACGCGTACTCTGTGGGTCGTTCTGCCGGGTGCGCTGCTCTGGGGCGCCAGCTTTCCGGTGGCTCTAGCTGCGGTCGCCGAACGCGGTGAAGATCCAGGTCGCCTCGTGAGTGGTGTTTACGTGGCCAACACTCTCGGCGCCATCGTAGGCTCGCTGTCGTTCAGCCTTCTGTTCATTCCGACCATCGGGACCCAGAAGGCACAACAACTGTTGGTATTCATCTCGGCGGTTTCGGCGTTGCTGGTATTCGTGTCGCTAGTGTCGCCTCAGGCTGTGCCACGGCTTCCAGCGAACGCACTCGTACGTTCTTTGCCCAGAGCTGGTGCAATATCCGCTGTAACGGCTGCGGCGTTGTCGCTGTTCCTGCTCATCAAGGTGCCCTCTATCCCGGGAATGCTTGCCGCGTTCGGTCGCTACATGGTGACCTGGCTGGGCCAGGTGGATCTACTTTATTGGGGGGAGGGGATGAACTCGTCTATCGCGGTTACCCGTCTCTTGGGGAGCGGCGCGACGCAGTTCCATGTGGCCGGCAAGGTACAGGCGTCCAGTCTGCCGCAGGATATGCGCCTGCAGCGCATGCTGGGGCACCTACCTGGTCTTTTCCACCCGAACCCCAAGTCAGCACTGGTAGTCGGATTCGGAGCCGGCGTCACGGCGGGGTCGCTGGTCGTTCACCCCGAGATCGAACGACTAGTCATTTGCGAGATAGAGCCATTGGTCCCTCGTACCAGTTCGCGCTACTTCGCTCACGAGAATCACGACGTCTTCAACGACCCGCGGGTGGAGATGGTGTACGACGATGCCAGAAGCTATGTCATCACCACCAAGGAAAAGTTCGATATCATCACATCGGATCCTTTGGATCCATGGGTAAAGGGAGCTGCCACGCTGTACACCAAGGAGCACTTCGAGCGCATAAAGAATCATCTCAACCCCGGTGGCATAGTCAGCGTTTTCGTGCAGCTCTACGAGACGAACCTGGAGGCCGTCAAGAGCGAAATAGCGACGTTTTTCGAAGTGTTCCCCAACGGCTCTGTATGGGCCAACAATATCAACGGGCGTGGCTACGACCTGGTGCTCATCGGCTCGGTGGAGCCGCTTCGTATCGACGTGCACTCCATCGAGGAGCGTCTATCTAGGCCGCAGTATCAGCCTGTCGTCGCGTCCATGAGCGAGGTCGGTTTCGGAACGCCGCTCGACCTGCTAGCCACGTTCGGAATGCGGGCCTCCGACTTGCGCGAATGGATGGCCGACGCAGTGATCAACAGGGATCGCTCGTTGCGGCTGCAATACATCGCGGGCGAAGGGCTGAATCGCTACGAAAGTGCGGCCATTTACGACTCGATGGCACAGTACCGCAAGTTTCCGGAGGAGATGTTCATTGCTGACGAAGCGTGGAAGCAGCAGCTCCGTAACGCCATCCTCGGCTGGCGTTGAGGGGATCGCTTCAGCCGTCTCGCGAGAGCGACGGATAACTAGGCGGAACTGTTGGCTGGGCCTGCTAGCGGCAGGCTTTCTGGCAGCCCTTCCTCGAGTTGTAGGTTCTCAGGCGCTCAGGCTCACGGACGCGGAGTTCTGGCGCCTGGTGAGCGAACTCTCGGAACCTGGCGGCTATTTTCGCTCCGACAATTTCGTCTCCAACGAGACGAGCTATCAGCATCCCATCCCTGAGCTAGTGCGCGAGAGAGCCGGGGGCGGTGTTTACCTCGGCGTCGGACCGGAGCAGAACTTCACGTACATAGTTGCCTTACGCCCGCGCCTGGCTTTCATACTGGACGTGCGCCGCCAGGCTATGGTGCATCACCTGATGTACAAGGCCCTGGTCGAAATGTCACGCGATCGGGCAGACTTCCTCGCACTCCTTTTCTCCAGGCCGCGTTCGCCTGCGGTCGCTACGGATGCGTCGCCGGAGCAGCTGGTGCAATGGCTGTACGGCACAGTGCCGGACAGCGGGATGTACTGGCGCACTCTCTACTCGATGCGCGACCGGCTTACCAAGACGCACGCTTTCGGCCTCGAGCCCGAGGATATCACGCAGCTGGAGTACATTTTCACGTCGTTCTACCTCGCCGGTCCTGACATCACCTACAACTACCCCGGAGGACGGAGCGGTTTTTCGGGGCGAGGCATGCCGACATTCGCTCAGCTGGTGCTGGAGAGCGACGGGCGAGGCAACAACTGGAGCTTCCTAGCTTCCGAAGAGAACTTCAGAGTGCTGAGGGAGATGCATTCATCCAACGCCATAGTTCCTGTAGTGGGCGACTTCGGTGGACCGAAGGCGCTGCGCGCCATAGGAGCGTACGCGAAGGAGCACGGACTCACGGTACGAACTATTTATACGTCCAATGTAGAGCAGTACCTCTTCCAAAGTACCGATTCCTGGCGTCGCTACTACGAGAGTGTAGCTACGCTCCCACTGGATTCTTCGAGTGTCTTCGTGCGGGCTGTGTTCAACTTCGGTGGCTATCGCCCTGCTCAGCCGTATGGACCGCGTTCCGTAACGCTCCTCGCGCCAGTACTCGAGTTCCTCAAGGCGTACAACGAAGGACGCATCAATTCGTACAACGACGTGGTGATGTTCTCGCGCTGAGGGCGCAAGTCCGCGCAAAGAGAACCGGGTTCCCCGATTCCACCCACGGCTTCGAGGGTTTCCCCCGACAGCAGCCCTGCGGTCGCGCGGCCATCCTGCGAACGACGTTCATCCACTTACACGCAAGACTCTATGAACGCTGACGACACGCGAGAGCGCAGCACGAGTAGCGCTACACACGATGGCTTCGCGGTATCGTTGAACCTGAAAACGGGATATCTCTTCGATGCCGAATGCGATCTGGCGAGCGCAGAGAGGATCGCGATCGACGAGGCGCCACCACTCGGCAGAGGCCACCACTTCACCCCGTCGCGCCTTCTTGCCGCTGCGGTGGCGAGCTGCCTCGGGTCTAGCCTCCTGTTTTGCCTACGGAAGGCCCGCGTGGACGTGCGGGGGCTACGCGTAGAGGTTAACGGCATCACTCGTCGCAACGAACACGGCCGCCTCAGAGTAGCGAGGATGCAGGTCGAGCTCCATCCTGACATCGCGGAGGCAGACTTGGAGCGCGTACCTCGATGCCTTAACATCTTCCAGGACTTCTGCGTGGTTACGGAGAGTGTCCGCAACGGCATCGACATCGCTGTGGAAGTCGTGCTGCCCCGAGGCGATACGAAAGATGCAGCCACCGTGCATAGCGCCACAGACTAGCTGGCGCCCGTAGACTGGATCGGCGATGGAGTACAGTAGGCGGCGCAGCGGTAGCGCCGTGCTGCAGCCCACCGGTAGGCTGCTTCTCGCCAGTTGCGCGGCACGGCAGCTAGAAGAGTTGCGAGCACCCGCCACCGAGGCAGAGTACTGAGCGCAAGTATCACCGCATCGCTACCAGCACGGGGAGCGCCCTCCCGCGGCACGGCGATCAGCGCTCTGCCCAAAACGAACGAGCCGAGTCGGCCAGCCTCTCCCAGACGTCGTGCTGCCGAGCTCGCTTGAGTCGCCAATATCAGCGCGCCGCTGGTGTCGTGTCGGCGTAGCCACCCTGCAAGCGCTCGGCAGAGGGGGCAACCGCCATCGTAAAGTAGGTAGATCGGTGCGTGCGCCACTTGCCCTGAGAGGTTCGACGCACCGCTCTGGAGTATTCTGTGAGCGGTGCGACCTATCACTTTAGGGCTTCGGAGCTAGCGCGCCAAGCGGCGATCGGGGAGTTGTGCGAAGGGTCGCGTCGGCGCATCTTGTCTCAGCGCCTCGGTGGATGGCCGGGGATCGACAGGTCTAGCGGAGCACCTTTTGGGAACCGTTATCTTTCGCGACGAACTCATCGAGGCTATACGCGCTCATGAGAAGCGCTTCCACGAAGACGCATTCGTCTTCGTGCTGGCGGCCTTGCGCTACGCCCAGTCCAAGCTGCCGGTGCCGCGGCATGTGGACGGCCGAGAGCTGGCCTACGCGGTCAGAGACCTGGCACTGGAGAAGTTCGGGCTCATGGCGCGATTAGTGCTCGAGTACTGGGGAGTAAGGTCCACGGCCGACATCGGTGATATCGTCTTCGCTATGGTGGATGCTGGGTTCTTGGCCAGTCAGCCTAGCGACAGCAAGCTGGACTTTCAGGGTGTGTACGATTTCGACGAGGCTTTCGACACGTGCTATCCCTGGAGCGCCGCCCATCTCGTGAGCGAGTCGGTGCGGCCAGTTTGAAACGTACAGTGCGACTTTGGAGCGGGAGGGATCGTGGTGCAGGCGATGGAGCTGCCGAACTGCAGGAAGTGTGGTAACGGGCAACTGCTTCCTATGAGCGACTATGGCCGCGAGGGAGCGCCTATCCATTTCAAAGCCTGGGTGTGTAGTAACCCCGAGTGCGGCTTCAATATTCGTATCGATAACGGTGAGATAAGCTTCGGCCGGGCGCTGGGGCAGTCGCAGAAGTAAGTTCCACTGCCGCCTCGAGGGGCGGGCCCCGGGCATCGGCAATGACGCCTGTACGAGTAGTGACGGCGGAGCAGTCTGCCGCACGAGATGCAGCGGCTATCGCTGCTGGTACGCCCTCACTCCTTCTGATGGAACGCGCTGGCACCGCCGCAGCGGAGGTGCTGTTGCGTACTTGCCGCAAGCAAGCGACTGCAGGCGTGGCG
>DATMBI010000356.1:0-6439 GCA_035559375.1 Gemmatimonadaceae bacterium
CAATGCTTCTCGCAAGCGCACGATATCGGTCCGAGCGAGCAGAAAAGCCAGTACCATTGCCGCAGCTACGTCGATGATTAGCTGGCGCACCAGCTTGCCCTCCGTCCCCGCAGCACCCGGCGGCGCCACAGCCACGAAGAGCCGACCGGGAACGACGAAGACACCTCCGTCGGGCGCCCGAGCGCGGAGTTCGGCTACCACAGGCGCCTCGACCGGGACCTGCAGCACCGGCGGCCACGGCACTAGCTTGTCGGAAAAAAGCTGCCAACCGAACAACGCCAACCCACCAGCAACGCCCCCCAGAGCTACAAAGCGCCGTGACATGCTTCCTCCCCACGATCACCCGATCGTGTCGTACCGAGGCCTACCGAGGCAACCCGTGCTCGCTACACCTAACGATCTACTCCAGCGTCGAGGCGGGCAACCCCCCGACGCGTGATGCCCGCAAGGGACCATGGCAATGCCAACAGCGCCATCGCGCCGAGCGCCAAGAACACCATCACAGCCGCTCTCCAAGGCCAGGGGCCCAACCAGTCGATGAGAGTCGGATAGTCAGGTCGGCTCCGCCCTAGATAGCCGAAGTTAGTGTCGAAAAGAACGTTGAGCCCGAATGCTACGAGAGCGTAGCCTACACCACCCCACGCTGCAATACGCCAGTCACTCCACCCCGGCCGATAGCCGCGCACCACGACGAGGTAGACAGCCGTACCCACAATCAAGGCATGATGCAACCAAAAGAGCCAGAAGGCCGGTGCGACGGGGCCTGCGTCGAGATCCGGCTGCAGCAACCCCTGTAGGCTGAGCGTCAAGCCCCAATAGTACGCGAGGGCGTAGCTCCAGCCACCCTTGCTAAGAAGTGCTATCGCGCACGCCACAGCCGCCAGATCGCACACCTGTAGTGGTAGCGCCTCCACGAAGGACCGATGCGGGCGCGAATAATTCCAGATCACCGTACCCACGCGGAAGGCGAGCGCTACCGAAGCAACAGCCACCGCCAGTCGCCGCTCCGCTGGCCTACCTCTCCAGGCTCTTCCAGCAGCAACGAACAGCCATATGGCCACCGCTACCCCAGCCAGCGACAGCAGGTGGAGCAAGGAGTAGGGCCGAAAGACGGTCATAACTCACCACTCGTTCGGAACCCCTATTCGATCCGAATGTTCACACCTGGACCTGCGTACGGATCGTTTTGTACTCGGACTACCGCTCTCAACATGTAGATCCCAGTGCCCAGCCTTATCCCGCTGTTGCTGCTACCGTCCCAAACGAATACCTGTGGCTTCTCCTCGTCAGGCTGAAGCTCCTCTGTCACCATCGGACCACTACACACATCGGATGTGTACACCTTCGCGCCACCCGACGCGAAAACCTCGAAATAAATCAGGCAATCCCGCGGACCGGCGAGCGTAATTGTCTTGACCCCCACGTTTCGCGCTCTCGCCAGTATGGTCATCGTTTCGCCGACCGGCAGCGTGGTCTTGTCGAGCTCGAGATAGAGCTCCACCCCCGAACCGCCCGGAGCCAAAGGATCGCAGGAGCCGAGCAGCGAAGCCAGCGCGACCATCGCGATCAGTATCATGCGGCGCATCGGGAACCTCCCACGGCGTTGTCCAGCCAGAGCTTACCCTTGCACAGGTACGGCACCGGTGATCTCACCCACGGCCACTGCACGCACCCCTTCTGCCACCCCCGTGACTACGCGCCGGTGGTAGTCCACCTGCCCCAAATGATACGCCAGGTGCACGGCGAGGTGCAGCAGGAACGCCGACGTCCTCACCCTGTAACCGCCCACGGGAAGTGGATACCAATCGTCCAGCACCTCGCGCGACAGTGCCGGCAGAACTCGGCTGACCACCTCCGATGCACGCTCCAGTTCCTCCAGAAGTCGAGCGCGCGGCACATCACGCTGTTCGAACTCCGCCGTTCGGTTCCGGACATATCCTGTCCCTCCCAGAATGGCTCCCACGAAATGCTGGAGATTGCCCGCTACATGGAGCGCCAACGTCCCTCCACTGTTGGGAACCGCGGTTGGCTTCTCCCATAGCTGTGTCTCCGCCTGGTAGGCTCTAAGCTCCCGCGCCATCGCATCGAGCTCGCGAACCATCAGGCCAGCCAGCACGCCGGTGTTCACGACGGCCTCCTTCTAGTCACGGTGAACTCGAAGCAGTCCGGCCGACTGTAATGGCCCGTGACGTCCAGCGTCATCGACTCGCGCCGGACCCGCCCTAACGGCAAATCAGCGACCAAGAGTCGCGGCTCGTCGAACACCGGCTCCACCACGTACTCGCCGTCTGGACCGATTATCGCACTGCCTCCACGCAGGACCCACTCGGTTCCCACTGTGATCTTGCGCGGGTCGGGTTCGAGCTCCCCAGGGAGAAGTGCCGTGCGCTGCAACGATCCTGCAGCCAGTACGAAGCAGCGTCCCTCGAAAGCGTAGTGCCGGCTTGCCAGTTGGTGGCGCTCGTGAGCCGTCGGCCAAAGGGCTACGTGGATGTCTTCGCCCGAGTCGTGAAGCGCCTGCCGAGCCAACGGCATCCAGTGCTCCCAGCAGATCAGCGCCCCCACGCGCCCGGCCGGCGTGTCACTGGCTCGCAAGCCGACGGCGTCACCGTACCCCCACACCAGTCGCTCGGTGTAGGTAGGGACCAGTTTGCGGTGATGGTTCAGCAAGGTACCGTCGGCTCCTATCGTTAGGCACGTATTGTAGAGCGTACCCCGACCCGGGCCCGCGCCGACACGTTCCGAGACCCCCACTACGACGGTGACTTCCCGGTCCCGCGCCATTCGCCTCAACTCGTCGCCTGCTTTGCCAGCTACCTCTACCGCCTGCGACGCGTAGCGCTCGTACACCGCCTTCACCGGTTCGTGATCCCAAAGGGCTACGTCGCGGCAGACGTCCAGCCACGCCGGGTAGCCGGGCAGCCACGTCTCGGGGAATACTACTAGCTGCGCACCGAGTTGTGCCGCTGCTTCCAGCGACTCTTCAGTGCGCTCCAGGCCTCGCTCGAGTGTCGGCCCCGATTCTGCCTGCACGACTGCGACAGTGACCTTCTCCACCTAGACTCCCGCTGGTTAGTCAGCTACCGAGCTCTGACCGCAACTCCGCGATACGACTTTCCACCGAGCCCACGAGCTCCGCCATTCCCGTGACGTCGAAGATCAGCCGCGCCCCGGCAGCACGGTAGATCTCGGGAAGAGGACGGGTGTTGCCGATCGCAAGAGCGTTCTTGTATCGCCGCACCGCAAGTTCACGGTCAGTTCGGCTCGTGAGCCAGAGCTGTAAGGCACCCAGCTGTGCTATCCCGTACTCGATGTAATAGAAGGGATACTCGAATATATGCAGTTGCCGGTACCAGCGCGCGATCCGTTCGTCTTCCAATCCCGACCAGTCGACTCCACGCTCGAAACGGCTGCGAATGCGTAACCACGCCTCGTCGCGGGCCCTCGCATCGCCACCCCTACCACTCGTGTAGATCCAGCTCTGGAAAGCGTCCACACACGCTATGTGCGCCAACGAAACCAGTACGTCTTCCAGGTGCTCCAGCTCAGCCACTCGTGCCTCGTCGGCCTCGTAATAGCCTGTCGGCCTTCGAAGGAAGGGAAGAACCAGGAGTTCCATGCTCATGGAAGCTAGCTCGGCGGCCTCGTGCGGCACTGAACGCTGCCAGATGAAGGGATGCACGTGGGCAGCGAAGTCGTGAAAACAGTGCCCGGCTTCGTGCACCAGAGTCTGAACATCCTCCGGCACCCCGACGGCGTTCATGAAGATGAACGGCAGGCCACGCCAAGAAAGCTTGGTGCAGTAACCTCCGGGCGCTTTCCCAGGACGGCTCTCCAGGTCCAGTAGCCCCTCGCGTGCCATCAGCGAGAACTGCTCGCCAAGCTCCGCGTCCAAGGAGGCGAAGATGCGTTTTGCAGGCTCCACCAGACCAGGCAAGTCCTCGAAAGGTCGCACCGGCCTCGGTACATCGAGATCCACCTGAGTATCCCAGGGACGCAGCGAGGCGACGCCCAACCTGGCCCGGCGGTAATCCATGAGCCGCTCCACAGCCGGCACTACAGTCTCTTCGACGGCTCGATGAAAGCGCTGGCAGTCGGCTGGTGTGTAGTCGAAGCGATGCTTGCTGCGGAATGCAAAGCTCTGGTAATCGGAGAAACCAGCATTGCGAGCGATCGCCTGCCTCAACTCGTACATCCGATCGAACAGCGCCGCCAGCTCCGCGCGTCGCGCCAGATATGCATTCGCCCCGGCTCGGAAGGCCCGCTCGCGCACAGCTCTGTCGCGCTCCTTGAGATACGGCTGGAGCTGAGGGACCGTCTTGGTCTCGCCTTCCCACTCGACTACGAGCCCGCCCGTCATCTTCTGGTAGGATGCGCTCAATTCTTCGAGAGCTGCGAAAAGCGCGACGTTCTCCTCGCGAAAGATCTCCACGTCGGCACGAAAGCCGCGCAGCACCACTTCCAGGTCGGGACGCGTGTAGTTCAGGTCGAGGAGGCGCCTAGCAAGTCGCACCTGTTGCTCTTCAGCACGCGGCATGATTTCGGAACTCCACCGCAGGTGAGCCTTCTCCTTCGCCGGATCGGTGGTATCGCAGGTGTAAGCGATGAGAGCCAGCGTGGCCGCCTCGTCCAATAACTCTTCTAGGCGTGACCAGCTCGCCAGCCACTCGCCTGCAGTAGCCGGCACTACCGGAGCCTCTGCCAACGCTTCGTAGAGGGGAGCGATGTCGGCCCAAGTGGCATCGGCCAGCGCCTGTGGAGATTCGGGGAGTACTATTATCGAAGTCACAGCTCGGGCATTCGTCAGGCAAGGCCAGGTGTGTAACCCAGCTATCGATCCAACAACGTAGCAACCCCAGTGCCCAGCGTCACCCCCAGCGTTAGCTTGCAGCTCCTGGACCGCGTGTCCTCTCCTGCAACGCGCGCACATTCTCGCGCAATCTCGACAGCGCTCGCGGTATCTCCTCGAGCAGCGCCGGAGCGCCCACGGCCGCAGCAAGCGCTCTAGTCTCGGAGGCTAGTCCCGCGATAGACTCTGTCAATGGATCCTCGGCCGACAACGACGGGAGAATCCTCTCGTATTGCCGAAGGAGGAGGTCCAGGTCCCTGAAAGCCTCCGAAAGCACTCGCAGATCTTCACGTATCGCCCGCCAAGCCTCGTCCGGCGGACCCGAGGCGGAATCGAGGGCGCGAACACCGTAGATGATGTCGTGCACCTCACGCCCCTTCTCGCCAGAAGCAGTTGCTTCCAGAAACGCTTCCACATAACCATCTGGCATCGCGTTTCCGTCGCGCTACGCAGCGACTCTCGCCTGGCAGAGCCGGACGCCGCCGTCCGGTTGGCGAGCCCACGCCTCGCCATTCCACACTCCGCGCTCCGCAGCCACCCTGCACACGTCCGCCTCGTCCACCCCCTCGAAACGGCGTAACGCGTTCACGAACTGACCTTCGAGTGCCGCGCGGTGCCGGCCAAAAAGGCTCAGGGCGTGGCTATTACAGTCCCGGACCCTGCCTTCGCGATCTACGATGAGCACGGCCTCCACTACTGCATCCAGAGCCAGCGAACGCCGTCGCGTTCGCTCGTCAGGCAGGCTGGAAGCCCTCGCGGCTGTTTCTTCCACCGGCGGCCCTCGCCTCAGTCGGCGCTGCTGCACCAGCAGCCAACCACCCGCTGCCAGCACAGCCAGGAGCAATATGAGCAGGGAGAGGTCGTAGAGCGACGGCAAGACCGGCGGGGTATGTGCAATTCGATCTGCACCAAAATACGCCGCGCCGCCTCGTTCGCCTAGAATCGAAAGCGCGACAAGGAATTCCTATTCGTAACGCAGTGCCGCCACTGGATCGAGCTTAGCAGCACGCGAGGCAGGGTAGATTCCGAACAGAATACCAGTGAGGCACGACGCCATGAGTGCCGCCACGATCGCGCCCGGCGGCACCGACGCAGGTACCGGAGTCACAGCCCCGATCCCCCAAGCAGCTAACCACCCCATGGCGAGACCGATCGTGGCACCGATCGCCGTCAACGTTGCCGCTTCGACAAGGAACTGCCAGAGGATGACGCGCCGCGTGGCGCCGAGCGCCTTGCGCACTCCGATCTCTCGGGTCCGCTCTGTCACACTGATCATCATGATCGCTACCACGCCCACGCCCCCCACCATGAGCGCGACACCAGAGAGAGTGAACATGGCCAGAAAGAAAAGGCCCGTCATCTTGTTCCACGTCTCGAACAGTTTGTCCTGCGTTATAATCGCAAAATTGTTGTCCTGACCCGGCTTCAGGCCGCGCATGCTGCGCATAACAGCAGTGACCTCGTCTATGGTGCGATCGCGATCCTCTCCGGGTCGCGGTCTGACGATCAGGTCGATCCAGTCCACTTGCGCATTGAGGTAGCGGCGGGCGGTGTTGAAAGGAATCCACATCCGCGGCTGATCACCCTCGC
>DATMBI010000357.1:0-5893 GCA_035559375.1 Gemmatimonadaceae bacterium
CACCAACGGCTGGCCCACATTGGCGCAGCGCCCCACCGTCGTCCCGTCGCCACCGTACTCCGGTGCCAGAACCTTTTTCTTCAAATCCACGTCGTAGTAGCAATAAGGCCAGCCATAATCGCCGCCTTTATCGATACGAAAGAGCTCCTCGGCTGGATTGTCAGCGTTCTTTTGATCCGTGAAGATGGGATGCGTGCGACCCCAGTTCCCTGACAGCAGATCCCTACCGTGCTGAACCCCCCACAACGTCCGGCCGTCAGGCCCCACGGTGAGAGCCACTACGTTTCGCAGACCCGTGGCCCATCGCTCCCCATCGCTCTGCCGCTGCATCTGCCGCCTGGCGTCGAAGCGCCATATTCCACCGCTCCACTCCAGCAACGGACACGGATCCTGACCGGGTGAGCCCTCTTGGCGATCTCGTTCTTGGCAAGCGTTCGACGGTGCACCGATGTTGACGAAGAGCGACCCGTCCTGCCCGATTGCGATGGTCTTGGCAGCGTGGCCCCGTTGCACACGCAGTTCCGTGACGATGGTTTCCATAGGTCCTGCCGGGCCGAGCGTTCCGGCATTCCAGCGCCAACGCACCACCGACGTGTCGGTTCCGAAATAGAGATAGCCATCGAAGAAGGCGATCCCCGTTCCGCCTACAGAACCGAAGCGCTCTCGCTCGTCTGCTATGCCATCGCCATCGGTATCTCGCAGTGCTAGCACACCGCCACTGCGGCCCGACAACGCTACATAGATATCTCCGTTAGGCACCACCACTACGTGCCTGGCAGGGCCGACCCGATCGGCCACGATCTGGGCGCAGAAACCCGGTGGCAGAATCAACTCGGCATTGTCAGCCGCACAACGTGCCGTGCCGTTGCGCTGTGCACCCGACGCCAACGGCACGAAGAATAGCCATAACAACAACGCTCTAGGCAACCGAGACATGACTCTCCCCCTCTCTCGCGTGTCGTGAGCCGCTGCGGCTACCTCTTACCCCGCCCGACAGCCGGCGGTTTCCATGTCCCACGAGCCACTTTCGGCACGTAGCCACGAAGACCCGGCGGAGGATAGGCGAGCGTCTTCCCTGCCTCCGCACTCATATACGCCGCCATCAGAATCCGCACTACTTCCACCCCGTCGGCAAACGTCAGACGCGGAGTCTCCTTCCCCAAGAATGCGCGTACGAAATGGCGATCCTCGTTCGTATATCCGTAAGCCGACCACTCCTCGGGGACAACCGGCATAGAACCGGTCTCGGCATTTTGTTTCTCCACCAAATCCTCCCCTGCCCTACCCCTTACGTCCCGACTAAAGAAGAGTGTCAGACCACTGTCCAAAGAGCTCCAGCGCATAGAGTACTCCGGTCCCAACAGCTCTGCCGAAAGCCTCAAGCCCGGACCGACGTAGCTCCACGACGTGGTGGCCTCGCCGATAGCACGGAAGCCATCGGAGGTGTCGAATTCGATCGTTACGCTGGCGAAGTCCTCGGCAGGATAGCGTTCGTAGTCCACAGCCCCCTTGCTAGCTCGAGCGAGCCGCCTCGCATAGGTGGGGCGCGTCCACTTGAGCGAGGCAATGTGTCCGGTAATACGCACTGGCCGAACTGTGTCCAAAGGGACACCAGGCTGCGTGAGTAGGTAGCGCACCACCAGAGCCGAGTGACACATCATGTCGTTGAGCACGCCACCACCTTGAAGCTTACCTTGCCAGAACCACGGCATATGCGGTCCCGAATGCTCCTCCGCAGCACGAGCCAGATAAGGCCGGCCGGTCGTCGCAGCACCGCGCGCCCAAAGCAATGCTCGCCCCGCTTCTATGTGCGGCGAAAAAACCTGATTCTCTAGATAGCCGGTCGCGATGCCAGCCGAGCGCACCATGGTTGCGATACGCTCGGCTTCGGCAACGTTACGCGCCAGAGGTTTCTCGCAAGCCAAACCTTTTATCTCCCCCAGGCCGCGCTCGACGGTGTCCACGATTTCCTCGACGTTTTCCACCCTCGAGTAGTTGGGTCCACACAGCCAGATAGCATCCACACTGGGATCAGCGACCATCTCTGCGATGCTAGCGAAAGGTCGGGCGGGACCGACGTCCAGCCGGCGCGCGAACCTGGCAGCCGCTGCCGCGTGCTGACGATTAGGACTCCAGACCCCCACCACGTCTGCATCGCGGACACCGCGCCAGCCCAGCAGGTGAAAACGCGTATTGAATCCGCTTCCTACGAACGCCACCCCCAATCGCCGGACCTTGCTGTTGCTGGGCATACCCGTTCTCCTCGACTGTTCCCCGAGGTGTATCGTTGCTCGGCTACGGCTCCATTATCGCTAGGGGACATGGCCGGCAAAAGGCCGGATCGGGCAGCGGGAAACTTCCCGATGGACGCGACGCCGGCCCGGCTACAATCATTGTCATGGGTCGCTGTTCGAGACTAACGGAGTAGCCCATGACTTACGAACCGCAGCTTCCTCCCAGAATGCTGGAGCAGGAAGAAACCCACCCTACGCGCCATTGGCACGCGCTCCAGGATGGCCGGATTCAGTGCGATATATGTCCGCGGGAATGCAAACTGCACGAGGGACAACGTGGCCTATGCTTCGTGAGAGCTCGCCGCGGAGACGCCATAGTGCTCACGACTTACGGTCGCTCCAGTGGTTTCTGTATCGATCCCATCGAGAAAAAACCCCTCAATCACTTCCTCCCTGGTACGGCGGTGCTCTCTTTCGGGACAGCCGGCTGCAACCTAGCTTGCAAATTCTGCCAAAACTGGGACATCAGCAAATCCCGCGAAATCGACACGCTCGCGGACGCAGCCTCGCCAGAGAAAATCGCCGCGACAGCAAAGCGACTGGGCTGTAGAGCTGTTGCATTCACTTACAACGACCCCGTCATTTTCCACGAGTACGCCATAGACGTAGCGCAGGCTTGCCGAGAGCTGGGAATCAAGACAGTTGCAGTAACGGCCGGCTATCAGAAACCCGCCGCGCGCGCCGAGTTCTACCAGTACATGGACGCCGCGAACGTCGACCTCAAGGCCTTCACCGAACGGTTCTACCACGAGGTCTGTGCTGGCCAGTTGGCGCCGGTCCTCGACACACTGGAGTACCTCAAGCACGAAACCAGCGTCTGGTTCGAGATCACCAACCTGCTGATCCCGGAACTCAACGACAGCGATGCCGAGCTGGATGCCATGACTCGCTGGATCGCCGAGCACCTAGGGGCCGATGTACCCATCCACTTCACCGCCTTCCATCCGGATTGGAAAATGCTCGATCGACCGCACACCCCTCCCGCTACTCTGAAGCGAGCGCGGCGCATCGCCATCGAGAACGGACTGCATTATGCCTACACCGGGAACGTGCACGACGTCGAGGGCGGTAGCACCTACTGCCACGGCTGCGGAGCGAGGTTGATCGTACGGGACTGGTACGAAATCTTGGATTGGCGCCTAACGAGCGACGGGCGCTGCCCGGACTGCGGTACCCGCTGCGCAGGCGTGTTCGAACCGAAGCCTGGTCGGTGGGGAGCACGGCGCAGGCCCGTCTGGATGAGCGGATTCGAAGAAGGTTTTGGAGCGTGACCCACTTGCGTCGCCAGCCAGCGGTCGCGGGCCGCTTCTACCCGGCCGATCCTGTCGCGCTGCGCCAGCTAGTGGAACGGTGCCTCGGCCGCCCGCAACCGAGACGCGCCTGCCGGGCGGGTGTAGTTCCGCACGCGGGGCTCGAGTTTTCAGGCGCCTGCGCTGCTGCGTTCTACGCTCGCGCGGCGATCCCGCCCACCGTAGTCATACTCGGACCTAACCACACTGGGATCTGTCAGTCGCCAGGCGCCAGCATTCTGGAAGAGGGATCCATGCTCACACCCCTGGGCGAGGTCCAGATCGATGCCGAATTGGCCGCTGCTATCTCGGCATCCGCGACGCTGGTCGCGCACGATCCCGCCGCCCATCGCTTCGAACATTCGATAGAGGTGCAGCTTCCGTTCCTGCAGGTGGTGGCACCGGAAGTCGCTGTGGTACCCATCGTACTCGCTTTCGACGACTGGCCACGCTGCCAGCAGCTGGCCAACGCGCTGGCACCACTAGTGAGGGCTCGAAAGGAAGGCTGCCTCCTGCTCGCCTCCTCCGACATGACTCACTACGAAAGCGCCCAGGAATGTGCACGTCGCGATCGAATTGCTTTGGCGGCGCTGGAGAAGCTAAACGGGCGCGAGCTGCTCGACGCCTGCCGGCGCGAACGGATCTCCATGTGCGGGCGCGCCGCTGCGGCAGTCGTAGTCGAAGTAGCCCGCCAGCTCGGTGCTACCGAGGCGCAAGTGCTGGACTACCGGCACTCGGGGATGGTGACGGGGGACGACAGCGATGTGGTGGCATACGCCGCCCTGCTCGTGCCCTAGATCCACTGGATCACCCAGGTACGAGCCGCGGCCGCACCAGCAACCTGCCGCTATGCCGTACCACCACGTCCACGACTCGCACTTCGTAGCGCACGCACCGCGTCTGCCCCGAAGGGAGCGTCTGGTACTCGACGCAATAGCGCTCCTGACGCTGCCCTGGCTCGTGGGCCGTCCAGCTCGACCCCTGAATTACGTTCGCCCTGTTCAGGTAGAGCGTCACGGATCCAAATCGCCCGATGCCCACGCAGTTGAACACCACCGTTTCCGAACCCCGCACCGGCTGACCGGTACAGAATCCCTCGCTCGGCTGCACCCAGATGCTGTCGCGCAGTACAGCCAAAACCCCGTAGCTTTCGTGTCCAGGCAGGTTCAGAACGTAGTCGTAGGCACCGCTGTATCCACTAGATGAGTGGGCCCTCATCTCCCACCTCCAGCCTGAGCGTTACCTCCACAATGGTAGCCTTCCGGCAAGCCGGCAAGCCAGCTGCCGCGACGGAGCGAGCGTAGCGATCACGCTTGCCGGCGCGTATTATCGGAGCGAAGGTCCGTTGCGTGGTTGGTTCGTTGTCAATTGGCCAACTGCTCTCAAAATTCAAGATTCGAGGGACAGGTATGAAAGTCAGGACACTAGCACTGGCAGCGGTCGCGGTACTTGCGACAGCGCTCCCCGCACAGCAAAAGCCCAGCTTTGCTGGTCAGTGGACACTCATTGCCGACCCCAATGCGCCGCCGGGACGTGGCCGCGGTGGTGGCATGTTCGGTGGACTAGGTCAAGCCGCAACTATCACTCAGGACGAGAAAACGATCACGATCACGCGCACCACCCAGGCGGGCGAGATCAAGTACGTGTACAACCTAGACGGCTCCGAGAGCAAGAACACCGTGACGATGGGTGGGAATGCCGTGGAGCTCGTCTCGCACGCCAAGTGGGAAGGAGACAAGCTGGTGATCACCACCACTACTCAGATGGGTGGCAATCCGGTCGAAATAAGGATGGTGCTTTCTTTAGACGCTGAAGGCAACCTAGTGGTCGAGAATACCGCGCCTGGACGCGGGGGCGGGGGGCCTGTAACGACCACGACCAAATACAAGAAGGGATAGCTCGCTAACACGAATCGAAGGGCGAAAGGGCCGGCTGGGAGCCGGCCCTTTCGCTCTCCCGGCATCTCAACGGTAGCGCACGCCCAACTTGCGCAGAACTGCGGGAGGACAACCCTGCCAGGAGGGAAGCGCTGTATTGCCCATGTATTGCAGGTCTTGGATACCCATCTTGCTGGACCAGAAGCCGGAGGCAGTGAGGTTCCGGAAGTTGTTGAAGAAGCGCACGCCCTCTTGAAGTTCTGCTGGCGCTCTCCTTGGCCAGGCAATGAGATCCAACAACTGACGGCGCTGACTCGAACTGCAGTCGGCGAACGACTGCCCGAACCGACGAACTGCTTCGCTGTCCAACCACGCCAGACCACTGTACATCCAGTTCTGCAGCGCCGGGCGATCGCCTAGCATGAAGTCCATG
>DATMBI010000358.1:0-2825 GCA_035559375.1 Gemmatimonadaceae bacterium
TCGCCCGCCACTACGAGCAGAGTGGCACGGCCGTCCGCAAACGTAGCGGCCAGCGCCGCTACACCGGCCGACAGCCGCTCGCGCACTGCGTCACCCAGTAACTGAAGTGCACGGAGATCGCTCGCCTGAACAGTCGCTCCAACTACTCTCACGCCATCGACCCGCACCGCCCGACTCACCAGCCGCTGAACCTCGTCACCTCCACTACGGCGTGCTTCCTCCACACGTCGCTCCAGATTGCGGCGTTCCTCCACGAGTTGCTGCACGCGGCGCTCCAAGCTATCCGGAGCCACGCGGAGCAGATCGGCTACGCTCTGTAGCTGACGTTCTCGCTGTCGGAAATAGTGATAGGCACCACGGCCGGTCAGTGCCTCGATGCGTCGCACGCCAGCCGCTACCCCCGTCTCGCTCACGATGTGGAAAAGGCCGATCTCCGCAGTGTTGCGCACGTGAGTGCCACCACAGAGTTCCACAGAAAGACCTGGTATCCGCACGACCCGGACTACATCCCCGTACTTTTCTCCGAACAGCGCCATGGCTCCCTCGGCCAGAGCTTCCTGCAGCGGCTTTTGCTCGAAGCGCACCGGCACCGCTGCCCAAATCGCTTCGTTCACCCAATTCTCGACCTCGCCCAATTTCTCCGGTGCTACCGGGCCGTGGTGAGTGAAGTCGAACCGGAGCCGGTCAGGCGCTACCAGGGAGCCAGCCTGGTGCACGTGGTCACCGAGGATCTTGCGCAAAGCGGCGTGCAGCAAATGAGTGGCCGTGTGGTTTCGCTCGGTGTCACGCCTCGAAAGCGTTGGCACTCGCGCCACAACCGGACCATAGGTTACTACGCCAGTCAGCCTACCGATCGCGGCAATCCTATCGTGAATCTTGCGCACGTCTTCCACGTCGACACGCCAACTCTGACCCACGATCTCGCCTCGATCGGATACTTGTCCGCCACCTTCGGCATAGAACGGAGTCTCCCTTAGAAGCACCGCCACCCGCCCGTCGTCGAGACGGGATATAGCAGCCACCTGCGTCTCGATCTCGACCGTGTCGTAGCCCACGAAGCGCGTTTCCGGCAACACGCCCTCGCGCACACCACTAGCACCATTCGTCCCGGTGGCTACCTCCCAGCGGGCGACGTCACCTAGCGAGTCCCACGAGAGGGCCACCCTGCGAGAGCGCCACTCCTCCTGCGATTGCTCGCGCTGTCGCGCCAACGCTGCCTCGAAGCCGGCGATGTCGACCGTGTAGCCCCGCTCGCGTGCCATCAACTCGGTGAGGTCGATTGGGAAGCCGTAGGTGTCGTAGAGCCTAAAGGCGTCCTCACCGCTGATGGTACCGCGCACTGCACTAGAACCCTGAGTAGTGTGTGCCGGTGCGAGTTCGTCGAAACGTCGCATCCCCTCGTCTATCGTCGAAAGGAAGCGCTCCTCTTCTGCGCGGGTCGTCTCCAGTATGTGAGAGCTGCGCTGGCGCAACTCCGGGTAAAAGTCCCCCATGGAGTCGACCACTGCGGCCACGACCTCCACCAGCGTCGGCTGCCGCCTCCCCAGCAGCCAGGCATGCCTCACCGCGCGCCGGAGGATGCGCCGCAATACGTAACCGCGTCCCTCGTTGGACGGAAACACCCCATCAGCTAACAGGAAGGCAACAGCTCTGGCGTGGTCAGCTATAACCCTGAAAGAGGCGCCTTCACTGCCTGAACCCGCGGTCCCACTTCCTGGCCACTCGGGGTAGCCGCGCCCAACCACTCGTTCGATCGCCCGCAGGAGCGGCGCGAACAAATCCGTGTGGAAGTTGGACGTAACACCCTGCATCACAGCGGCTATACGCTCCAAGCCAGCACCGGTATCCACCGACGGCTTTGGCAGCGGTACCAAGCGCCCGTCAGCCTGCCTATCGAATTGCATGAAGACCAGGTTCCAAATCTCCAAAAAACGGCCGGCTTCAGCGCCTTCCACGAATGCCTCTAACGAGAAGTCCTCTCGCCCTAGCTCCGTCCAATCGCCCCGGGCACTTTCGGGAAAAACCCAGTCGCGTGCCAGGCGCGCCATGTCCACGTAGATCTCAGAACAGGGGCCACAGGGCCCGGTGTCAGCCATCTGCCAGAAATTGTCTTTCTCCCCCAAACCGTAGATTCGGCTGTCAGGTAGTCCCGCTACCTCACGCCAAAAGGCACGCGCCTCGGCATCCTCGCGGTACACGGACACACGAATCACGTCCGCCGGGATGCCTAGGTTACCCTCTTCCCGACTCCCTGTCACCCACTCCCAAGCAAAGGCAATTGCCTCGCGTTTGAAGTAGTCTCCGAACGAGAAGTTCCCCAACATCTCGAAGAACGTGTGGTGCCGGGCAGTGTGACCGACCTGCTCGAGATCGTTGTGCTTGCCACCGGCTCGAACGCACTTCTGCACCGTGGCCACTCGCGTACCGAAAACCGGTGCTTCGGCCCCTAGAAACACTTTCTTGAACTGGACCATTCCAGCGTTAGTGAACAGCAACGTCGGATCGTCTGCAGGGACTAGCGAGGAGCTGGGGCGGACGGCGTGACCCCTGCGCTGGAAGTAGTCCAGGAAACGCTGTCGAATTTCGGCGGAACGCATATGGCCGAAATATAGGCAACTGGCGCGAGAGCGGTGCTCGCCGGGAACCGCCCCCGTGACCGCCGAGTGTCTAGGGGAGACCCAGCTCCTCGGATCCTTTGCCGGACAGAATACGGCGCAGGACAGAGGAAATGACCTGCGCGTCGTAGCCGCGGCGAGCGAGGTACGAGTACAGGCGTCGCCGCCTCACGTGCGGCTCGAGGGACGTTAGCGTGCTCAGCTTCTTCT
>DATMBI010000359.1:0-7279 GCA_035559375.1 Gemmatimonadaceae bacterium
CTGTACCAGCCGCTCCGACTCCGAGTCGAGCGCTGACGTCGCCTCGTCCAAGATGAGGATCGCCGGATCCGCCAGGAGAGCTCGCGCGATAGCCAGGCGCTGTCTCTCGCCGCCCGATAACCGCGTCCCCCGCTCGCCGACCACCGTGTCGTAACCGTCAGGCAGCGCCATGATGAAGTCATGAGCGTTAGCGGCCTTGGCAGCTCGAACTACAGACTCGTAGTCCACGCGTTCCCGGCCACCGTAGGCGATATTGTTGCGCACAGTGTCGTTGAAGAGCACGGTGTGTTGGCTGACGATCCCCATGATGGATCTCAACGATCGTAGCTCGATGTCCCGCAAGTCGACGCCGTCCAGGAGTATCCTCCCGACCTGAGGCTCGTAAAACCTCGGGATGAGATCCACCAGCGTGCTCTTCCCAGCACCGCTGGGGCCCACCAGCGCCACCACATCGCCCCGCTGGGCAGAAAAAGTGATGTCCTGAAGCACCGGCCGGCTGTCGTACGCGAAACAAACTCCCTGGAATTCGATCCCCTCTTGCAACCCCGTTATCCGACGCCAGCCGCGATCCAACTCGGCCTCTGTCTTGCGATCCAAAACCTCGAACACGCGTTCCGCTGCCGCCATCGCTTGCTGCGCCACCGCCGGCACTTGGGAAAGCTGCTTCAGCGGCTGAAGTGTCCGCAGGACGACGCCAAGGAAGGCGATCAGCGTGGCTCCGTCGAGAGCACCCCCAACCACCTCGCCAGCCCCGATCCAGAGCACCGTGATAGCCATGACCGTGCCCACTGTCTCCGTGATCGGCTGCGCAAGATTCGCTATCCGAGTGACCTTGATCATCCCTCTCGCGTACTGCTCGCTGGCGCGGCGGAAGCGGCGCTCTTCGTATTCCTCTCCGCCGAAGGACTTGACCAACCTGATGCCGGCGACAGTCTCCTGTACTACGGCAGTCATGTCGCCGTACTCGTTGCTCAGCCTCCTGTGACCGGTGCGCAGCCGCCGTAACAGCGGTTGCAGCAGCGCGATGAGGAGCGGCGCGGCCACCAACGCCACGAACGCCAAACGCCAGGAGATCACAAGCAGGGCCGCAACTGCCGTCACGACCATGACGGCACTCTGCAGCGAGCGGCTGGCGAGTTCGGTCACCAGCACCCTGGTTTGGCTAGTATCGTTGAGAACTCGCGCCAGAATCTGGCCCGTTTTCACACCGGTGAAAAAGGGAAGCGGAAGCCGCGCTAAACGAGCGTAAAGGGTCTGCCGGAGATCGGCTGTGACGCGCTCCTGTAGCGAGGCACTGAAGTGGCCGCTCAACCAGAGGAATACGTTCTTGACTACGACTGCGCTCAGGATCACCAGCATGATGTTGCGCAGGGAGGCCATGGTGTCCCCCTGGACCATGAGCGGAGCCAACAACTGGTACAGCCAGCGGCCTAACGCCCCGCCGCCGTCATCTTCACCGAACAAAGTCTGCAAGAACGGGATGAGGAGTGTGAGGCTGAAGGTGTCCAAGACAGCGGCCACGACGTTGCACCCGATGGCCGCTGCCAGGTACCAGCGGTACGGTCGCAGAAACCGCAACAGACGACGGTAGAGGTGCGGCTCGAACGTCATCCTGCGCACCGCCCCTGTACGTCGCCGGAACCGCAGCGAATCCCGTGGCGACTCATCGCGGAGTGAGCAACGCAACGGGAACGATGCATTCTTCCGGCGTTACGCCTCCGTGCAGAAACGACCCCCGGTAGCGGGCCTGATACTCGCGCAACTTGGTGGGATAGACGAAAAACGTGCCGCCCACAGCCAGCAGCGTGTGCCCGCCCAGCCCACGGCGCGGCAAGCGCAGCATGTCTTCGTTAGGAAAGAGGAGAGCTTGATCGGACCGCTCCGCACGCAGGTCCTCCCCGAACTTGTAGCGCAGGTTCGACGTGGCATCGCGCCGCGCATAAACCGTCGCAGGCGTCGTGCAGTGCACCGAGCCGTGATCGCTGGTCAACAAGACCGGGACTTTGCGCCGCGCCGCCTCGCGCAGCAGCGCTAGTAACGCCGAGCGACGGAACCATTGGAGCGTCAGCTGCCTCAAAGCTACTTCGTCGCGCGCCACTTCGTAGAGAATCGTACTCTCGCTGCGACCATGGGTCAGTAGATCCACGAAGTTGAACACGAAAGCCGAAACTCCCTCCGAGGGAACCGCCGCCTGCAACCGCCGCTCCAAACCTTCCGAATCCGCAGGATTGGATATCTTCTCGTAACGCACCGGCCGCGGGCACTCCAGCGCCACTAGTTGCACTTCGAGCAGTTCGCGCTCGTGCGCATTGAGCGTCTCGTCGTCGCGCTCGCCCCACCAGTCGGGATATCGAGCCGCAATCTCGCCCGGGAACAGGCCGCTGAAGAGAGAGTTGCGCGCGTAAGGCGTGGCCGTCGGAAGAATGGTGAAGTAGTGTGCCGTTTCCACGTCGAAAAGCTCGCCCACCACCGGCTCCAGCACCCTCCACTGATCGAGTCGCATGCAGTCCACCACCACGAACAAGGCACTGGAGTGCTGCGACAACACAGGAAGAAGGAACTCCCCCACCACATCGATGGAAAGTGGCGGGCGATCGCCCTCGAGGTCGGCGAGCCACCGCGGATACTCCCGGTAAACGAACTCCGCGAACGAGCGGTGCATGTCCGAGTAAGCGCCGCGCAACGTCTCGTAAAGGCCCGCTTCGCCGGCCTCCACCAACTCCAAGTCCCAGCGTACTACCTCGTCGTACCGATCGATCCAGGCACGCCAATCGGTCGGGCGGCCTGCTTCGAGTTCCAGCTCGCGGAAACGCTGTGCGAACTTTTGTGCCAACAACTGGCGGCGAATCCGCGGGCCCTCCAGGATCCTGGTCACTGCCGCCAAGATCTGCCTGGGGTTGACCGGCTTGACGAGATAGTCGTCCACCTCGGCGCCCAATGCCTCCCGGAGCGTCCAGTCGTCCTCGCTCTTGGTGACCATCACGACTGGCAACGACGGGGCAATTTCGCGGAGCTCGTGGAAGGCTTCGAGGCCACGTTTGCCTGGCATTTGCTCGTCCAGCAGAACCAGGTCGTAGGAACCGCGGCGCAGCAGCTCAGCAGCGTCGTCAGCGTTGGTAGCCACCTCGACGCGGTAGCCACTGGCACCGAGAAAAAGCCGGTGCGGTTCCAGCAGCTCGACCTCGTCGTCCACCCAGAGTATTCTCTGCTCCTTTCTCCCCTGTCCGGTGGTGAGCGGCATGGTTTCGAATGTAGCGCCGACCGCGCTCTTTTCCGAGTAGCCGACAGCGCCGACCCGCGGTCGTGAACAGCCCTGAATAGGAGGCGACAAGCACCGCAACCGACCGTAGATTAGGAAGCGTGAGCGACGAGATTACCACTCTTCTCGAGTTGCGGCCCTTCCCGTTCCGGGCGCTGGCCGCTCGCGCCGGAGCCAGTGGCGCGGGAAGCTGCGAGCTATTGTTGGCTGCACTCATGGTGGCCCGACTTTTGGATGGCGCTGTGCCGCCGAATGCGCTTCCGCTGCACGCGCGCCAGGCGCGCTCAGCGGCCGCGCGCACCTGGCTAGCCACACTGGCGCTGCCGGCCGGCACTCGGGCCGTGCTGGCACGAGCGATCGACGCAACGGGCACTGACGACTCGGCTGCCCTGCGCGAGGCCGCTGGGGCCGTGCTTCAGCTTCTGACTCCAACACTCGATCTGCCGGCCCGAACCGAGCTTCAAAGGGTGATCGGGCGAATTCCAACCGTAACGTGACGCGTGCAAGAATGGGTCCGTCCGACTCTGGTCGGCAGGCCAAGAGTGCCACGGCGCTCTTGAATGCCGCAGTGGCCGGGCTCGCGGGACCTTCCGTGCCCACTGGCTTCCCCAGTGTGGATAATCTGCTCGGAGGCGGCCTGAGACGCGGCGATCTAGTTGTACTCGGCGGAGATGCCGGCAGCGGAAAGTCGGCGCTAGCCCTCGCCATCGCTCTGCGCACCTGCGCCACCGGATACCGCGTCCTCTACTGCACGGGCGAGATGAGCGCCCCTCGCGTCGCGGAGCGGGCGGTTGCCATGGAAGCCCGGGTGAGCATCGACCAACTCCGCCGCGAAGGCGGCGCTCAACGGGTGCGCGAGGCGTTAGCGCGGCTAGAACAGCACCTGCCCCACATCCACACCGTGAGCCAGGGGAAGCTGGCAGCCGTCGCAGGCGTGGTGCGCAAGACACGGCCAGCACTGACTGTGTTGGACCCGCTGACTCACTTCACGCAGCAAGCGGGGTCCGCCGGTGTCCAATTCGGCGTCCTGGATGTGCTCCGGCTCAAAGACCTGGCGCGCAAGCATGAGACGGCGATTCTAGCGATCGCTCCACTGGTTTTCTCGCCCCGCGGCCGCCCGGACCCGCGCCCGCAAGTGAACGACTTCGGTGCTGCCATCGCGGACCACGCTGACGCGATACTGGGGCTCTTCCGCGAAGAACTTTACGATCGCGACCCACGTATCAAGGGCGCGACAGAGCTTCACCTGCTGAAGAACCGCAGCGGTCCGTCGGGATCGTTCGCTGACCTCTTCTTTTTTGGCGAGTGGCTTCGTTTCGAAGACGTCATGGAACCGGACCGGTGATTTACCGACGAAGAGTCGCAGCGCTAGCCATCTCAGTCATCTCCATCGCTGCGTGCCGTACCGCACGCCCCCCTGAACCGCCAGCCGAACCGGCGGTAGCCCCACTCCCTGCTCCAGAGGCGCACCCGGCGCCCAGGGTACCGCAACAAGGTTTCGTGGACGTGGAGGGCGCCGGCCTCTGGTATCGGATCGAAGGCAACGGTCCTGATACGGTTTTGGTTTTCCCGGCTGCCTACCTGGAACCTTTCCTCTCCCTAGGACAGGACCGGTTTACTCTCGTTAGGTACGATCCACGGCTGCGCGGTCGTTCTCGTGCGACCACGACATCTCCTCGACCGACCTTCCAGTCTGACCTACGCGACCTCGAAGCGGTCGCTGATTATTTAGACGTGGGTCGCGTCTCGCTGGTGGCCTTCGGTTATGACGCGGCTGTCGCTGTGGCATTCGCAGCTGCCCATCCTGACCGCGTCTCTCGCCTTGTCCTTCTTTCCCCGCTGGAACCCCGGGACAGCCTGGGACGGAGCTATAACCCGCCGGAGCGCTCGGTGCGTCTGGATACCGCGCGGGCACGGACTCTGGTGAAGCTGCGCGCCGCTGGCCGTGACACGAGCGACCCGCAGGGCTACTGCCGCGTGTTCTGGGAGGTCAACGCGCCGCTCTTCGCAGCTGCACCGGAGCGCCTGAGCCCGCTCGCGCCCTGGTGCGAGTTTCCAGCCGAGTCCCCGGCCAACCTAGCGGGACGGCTTGCGAGCGCCATCGAGTCGTTAGGCAAGGGCTACGACCTCGGTCCGTTAGCACGGCGCGTGACGAGCCCGGTTCTGATCGTCGCCGGCGAGAAAGATCTGGTTTACAACCCCGCGGGCGCCGCGGTCTGGGCAGCACTGCTTCCACGAGGGCGAGCGCTGTTGATTCCCGGTGCCGGCCACTTGGCGTTCGCCGAAGCGGCCGAGGCCGCGGGGAGCGCAGTCGCTCGGTTTCTCGGTGGCGAATGGCCCCCCGGAGCGCTGCGACCGCCACCCTCTCCTAGGGAATAGCAGCACGCGCACGCCTGTGCGTATATTGGCGAGCGGTAACGGCAGAGTACTGCGCGGCCGCTCGCCGACGGCCGCGCGACACTGGCACGAGGCATTCTGTACCGACTCGCTATGGCTGGTCACAGTAAGTGGAAGCAGATCAAGCACTACAAGGCCGCTGCCGACGCCAAGCGGGGCGCCCTTTTCACGAAGTTGATAAGGGAGATCACTGTGGCTGCCCGGCAGGGCGGTGGTGATCCCGACCACAATCCGCGTCTCCGCACGGCGATCGAGGCAGCGCGGGCTGCGTCCATGCCCAAGGAGAACATCGAACGCGCCATCAAGAAAGGCACGGGCGAGTTGGAGGGGCAGGAGTATACGGAAGTGCTCTACGAAGGCTTCGGGCCCGGCGGTGTGGCGCTGATGATACAAGCGGTTACCGACAACCCCAATCGCACGGTCGCCGAGGTCCGCCATCGCCTCACCAGAGGAGGCGGGAGTCTCGGGGGGACCAACTCTGTAGCCTGGATGTTCGAGCGCAAGGGCCAGATCTACCTCGACGCCAACCGCTATCCGGAAGACGCCGTGCTGGAGGCCGCGTTGGATGCTGGCGCCAGCGATTTCGTGCGCGAGGACGACCGCTATATCGTCAGCACTCCGGTTGCGGAGTTCCACAGCGTGAAGACGCAGCTCGAAAACAAAGGCTTCGTCCCGCTGGAAGCGGAGATCGCTTGGATCCCCAAGCAGACAGTCCGGGTCGAGGGTGCAGAGGCTGAAGCTGTTCTGCGGCTGATCGAATCGTTGGAGGAACTGGACGACGTTCAGAAAGTGGACTCCAACTTCGACATGGATCCGTCCGTTATGGCCGCGATGGAGGCAGGTCGTTAGGCATGGCCAGTGCCCCGGCCGGGCGCGACCTTTGGCTCGAAGTGCCGGCTCGCCTCCCCAGCGCGGGATTCGACCGGTGCGCGTGTTAGGGATCGACCCCGGATCTGCGGCCACGGGCTACGGTGTGGTGGAGGCGGCAACCGAGCGCACTGTGGGCACGAACGCCCTGGGCGCCACGGTGCTAGGATACAAGCTGCTGGAGTGCGGAGTGTTGCGCACACCTCCACGAGCCGAATTGCCGGCCCGCCTGCGGGAACTCCACGAGGGAGTCAGCGAATTGATAGACAGGTACCGGCCCGATGTGGTGGCTGTCGAAAGCGTCTTCTATGGCCGTAACGCTCGGAGCGCTCTGGCTCTGGGTCAGGCCCGCGGGATAGTGCTCCTGGCAGCGGCCCAACGAGGCCGCGAGGTGCGAGAACTTCCGCCTGCCGAGATAAAGAAGGCTGTAACAGGGACTGGCGCTGCTACGAAGGAACAGGTGCAGTACATGCTCGCGCGACTTCTCAATCTGCGGGAGGCACCACGCCCCGCAGACGCATCGGACGGGGTGGCTGCGGCCGTGGCCTATCTGCTGACCAGTCACATGAGGCTAGTAGAACGACCGGCTGGCAAGCGAAACTCGGCACGGCGTGCCGGTAACGGGAGGGGCAGTCCCACAGCGTGATCGCGCGCGTAACTGGGCGGCTCGTCGCCAGAGAGCTCGACCGTGTGGAGGTGCTGACGGCCGGTGGTGCCGCCTACGAACTGGCGGTGCCACTCAGCACCTTCGAGGCT
>DATMBI010000360.1:0-2892 GCA_035559375.1 Gemmatimonadaceae bacterium
CAAGCCTGTTTCCATGGCCGCAGCAGTCATGTAGGTGTAGTCGAGCCGTAGCATCGCTAGTGCAGCTAGTCTATCCGGACTACCAGGCCGTCGAAGGCAGGTGCTATCCCGCGTGGGAGCTCCGCCTCCAAGTCGGCATGAAAACTCTCGTGGGTCAGGTGGGTCAGATACGTTCGCTCGGCACCGACCTGCTGTGCCACGCGGATCGCTTCAGGGATCGAGAGGTGCGTCGGATGCTCGGTACGAAACAGGGCGTTCAGCACCAGTACCCTAGCGCCGACTAGAAACTCCAAACTCTCAGCAGGCACGCTTTTCGCATCGGTTACGTAGGCCAGCGGCCCGATTCGGTAACCCATCACGCGGACCGCTCCGTGCGGGAGGCTGAAGGCAGTGACTCGGGCTCCTCCGATCTCGACCGTCTCGCCGTGGCTCACCACCCGCGCTTGCCCCTCGGGCTTGGACGTTCCGGGCAGCGGTCGCAACTTTTCGTCGAAGATGTAGGGGAAACGACGCGCGATGCGTTCCAACGTGTCCGCAGATCCGTACATCGGCAGTGGCGCATCGCGCCTAACGGTAAAAGCTCGTACATCGTCCAAGCCTTGCACATGATCCGCGTGGTCGTGGGTGAACAGCACCGCATCCACCCGGTCGATCCCGCAGGCTATGAGCTGCAGGCGCAACTCGGGCGGCGTATCGATCAGGAGCCTGGTTCCGAGGTCCGTTTCCACCAGTGCACCGACGCGCGTACGCCGGTCGCGGGGGTCGGGGGAACGGCAAACGGCGCAACTGCAGCCGATCTGCGGCACACCGAAGCTCGTTCCAGTGCCTAGGAAGGTCAGTTTCACACTACGTCCACCCGCATAGTGTTGGTCGTCCCGGGCACGTCGAACGGCACTCCGGCAGTCACTACCACTCGCTCTCCACGCCGGGCGAGCCCGCGCCGCAGAAGCTCGCCCCGCGCGAACTCGAACATATCCTCGTAGCTCCCAGCCCTGGGCACCAGTACCGGAATCACCCCCCAAACCAGAGCTAGCTGGCGATACGTTCGCTCCATGTCCGTCAGCGCCATAATGGGTACATCAGGACGCTGCGCTGCCACTATACGCGCCGAAAAGCCGCTCTTCGTAAAGACCACGACAACCGGCGCATTGAGGTGGCGGGCCGCCGTGACGCTGGCCGCCGCGATGGTCTCCTCTGTAGAGGCACTCTGCTGTCCAGAGCGACGCTCGTCCCGCACCCGCGGAACGCCGTGCTTTTCGATTTCGCTGATGATTCGCCGCATCGCCTCTACCGCGAGGGCCGGGTAGGCACCGGTGGCAGTTTCAGCGGACAGCATTACCGCATCGGTACCGTCGAGGATGGCATTGGCCACGTCGCTAGCCTCGGCACGAGTAGGCCTCGGATGCTCCACCATGGACTCCAACATCTGAGTCGCCGTGATCACTGGCCGCCCATGTTCGATAGCCAGTCTTATCAGGCGCTTCTGGATCAACGGGACCTGCTCGAAGCGCAGCTCTACACCCAGATCGCCTCGCGCAACCATGATCGCGTCGGCCGCCCGAACGATGCGCTCGATGTCCTTGAGAGCGCTGTCCTTTTCTATTTTCGCGACCACCAGCAATCCTCTGGGCAGGATCTCCCGCAGAGCCACCACGTCCTCGGACCGCCGGACGAAACTGAGCGCCACATAGTCCAAGCCGATCTCGGCCGCGAAAGCTGCGTCGGCACGATCCTTGTCAGTAATCGAAGGGGCCGAGACGTCCACCCCCGGAAAGTTCAATCCCTTGTGACTTCTGATCTCGCCGCCATGGACAACCCTAGCTACCACGCGAGGTGGCTTCACCTCGGTCACCACCAGTTCGATCAACCCATCGTCCACTAGCACGCGATCGCCAGCCCTGACGTCGCGAGCTATGTCGTCGTAGGTGACCGGAAGTTCGCCGGGCGCGGCGGCCTCTTCGGGACTGAGCACCAACTGCTCGCCCTCGGTCACGCGCCGTGGAACGGCTAATAGCCCCACCCTCATACGTGGACCCTGTAAATCGCCCAGGATGGCGACAGGCCGCCTCCGCTCCACAGCAAGCTGGCGAAGCAACGTCACGACAGCCGCGTGCTCCTCGTGCGTGCCATGGGAAAAGTTGATGCGCGCGACATCCATCCCAGCGTCCAATAGCGCCTCGAGCACCGCACGCGAAGTCGAGGCTGGACCTAGCGTCGCTACGATCTTGGTTCGAAGCGGGCGAGCCGACGCCACGACGCCCTCTCAGCGCGCCACTAGCTGCTTGGCCTTGCGCTCCACTCCAGCCAGAGCTCCCTCGTACGAGCGCTGGAACGCAGCCACTCCCTCGTCGAGAAGCTTCGCCGTAACTCCATCGATATCTATCCCCATTTCGGCAAGTCGTACCATGACTTCATCCGCCTCGTCGAGGGCCCGGTCCACGGTTCGCTGCACCACGCCGTGGTCACGGAACGCCTCCAGCGTAACTGGCGGCAACGTGTTCACCGTGTCGGGGCCTATCAACTCCTCTACGTACATCACGTCGCGGTAAGCCGGATTCTTGGTGCTCGTGGAAGCCCAAAGCGGCCGCTGTAGCCGAGCACCTGCTCGCTGCAGACGTGCCCACCGCGCGCCCGCAAAACTCGAGCGAAAAAGGCGGTAAGCACGCCGGGCATTGGCGATAGCAGCCTTCCCCCGCAGCCCGAAAAGAGTCTCTCGTTCCTCGCCCGCGCGCTCAGCTGCCCGCTCCTCCAACAGCCGATCGACAGCTGTGTCCACACGACTGACGAAGAACGAAGCCACCGAGGCGATGCCAGTCAGCGACTCCCCGCGCGCAAGTCGGTCTTCCAGCCCAGCCAGATACGCTTCGATCACCTTCCCGTACGCGACAATAG
>DATMBI010000361.1:0-14422 GCA_035559375.1 Gemmatimonadaceae bacterium
CCTGCCGGTGGTACCCCGAGCCATCGAGCCGCTCGTGGTGGAGCGCTGCCAGCGCGCCCAGCGGCGCCAGCGCGGGCGAACGGTTCATGATCCGCTCAGTATAGTACGGATGCAGGCGCACTCGCTCCCATTCGCTCTCGGTCAATGGCCCCGGCTTGTTCCAGATTCCGTTGGAGATACCGACTCGCCCAACGTCGTGGATCAGGCCGGCCCGCCGGACCGCGACTACGTCGGCATTGGGCAACCCACACCGCTTTGCCGCCGCCGCCGCCAGATCGGCGACAGCCCGGGAATGGCCGACCGTGAAAGGCGATTTCATATCGACAAAATCGGCCACAACCGCGGCGGCAGTGTCGATCTCGTCGTTGGAAATGCGGGTAGGCGCACCCGGCTCGGCCTCCAGCACGGCCTGCCACGTTGAATCGACATCAAGTGACTGAAGCAGATCGGGCGCAGCTTGGCAAAATGCGTCGACAACAGACGGATCGAAGTAGCGCCCCGAGCGTGAGCGCGCCATCGACACGGCTGCCTCGACCCCACCCATCGCATAGAAGGTGGCCGCGTCCTGCGCGAGATGGATAATTCGCACCGGCAGCACGATATCCTCGCCCTTGATATGATTCGGCGTGCCCTTGCCGTCCCAACGTTCGTAGACGTGCCAGAGCCCGCGCTGAATACCGTCGCTCAATCTGAGCGTTTCGGCGACGCGCGACGCAACATCACAGTGCGCCGCATGGTTGGCGTTCATGGTTGCTGGCCCAGCGGTCATGAACCGCGCAATCGCGCGGGCGCGTTCAAAGAACGGTTTGTCTTTAGCGACATTGCGGAACAGCATACCCATCATCTGCGCCATGTCGTCCATGTCCATGGTCATGGCTTCGGCAAAGCCCAACTCGTCGCCCATCAGCTCAGCGTCGGTTGTGGAAGTGGAGGTGCAACCGACATGGCGCAATAATGCGAGGTAATAGGCATCCTGGCAATCTTGTTCGCTTAGTCCGAGCGCATTGCTCAGGCGCGCCGCCAGCAAACATGAACGCAACACCCACTCCATCGGCTGGCCAACGCCGAGGTCGATCGCCAGAGACAGCGAGGCGAGAAGTTCGGCCATTCGAAAGCCTGTATCGCTCGTGTGCCTGTCTGGCATGCCATCCCTCACTATTCTGGTCGTGTGGTTCAGGGAACAGGCTTATTATACTTGAAGCGCACAAGCTATAGCGACCACATCGTACGTCCTGTAATTAATGGCTGTTCGTGTTCCGCCGCACGAGTATGCCTAACGGCAACCCAACCACCAGCATATGATCGACGACTATCTCGATGAGCCACGGCAGCGTTGGAGGGGGTATCGCTGGCGCCGAACTGAGAGATATCACAAGCATGTTCATCACAACAAAAACGCCGATGCCGTACAGCAGCGCGCCAGCGATGGCATAGCGTCGTAAGAGCGGAATCCGTTCGGCGCTCAGGATAAACACACCGGCGATCACAAGGGATATGAAGAAGTGAATGAGCAGCCCGAGCAGGGCGGTGGCGATGCCGCCCTCGAAAGCGGCATTGCCCAGTATGCCGCTGGTTATATATTGCAATACCGCCATAAAGGGATTTTTTTGGAGGACACTAAAAACGAGCCATTCCTGGAGTACAACCTGGACGATGCCGATTATCAATCCGCCGAGCACAATCGGGCGAACCAGGGATCGGCGGGCGGCGAGGGGTAGACTGGTGGTCGTAGCCATAATAGTGTCTCCTTTTTGTTGATGTGAGTCATGCTGTCGGCATTTTGCCTTCGGCAGAGCGGTAGTTTTCCATCAAGGCGCTTCTCTTTTGCACTTCGCGCAAAAAGAGAAACACAAAAGACAGGAAACACCATGCTGCCGTAGGCAAAACTGGCTGAAATGCGGGCCATCGTGTAATTCGTGTCATTGCCGAGAACCGTTGGTGCGGGTTGCCGACGCCGGCGCCGGCTGCTCGTCAGTCCAACTGCTGGATGACCGTTGCCCGGAATGGCGCGGCCAGCAGCTCGCCCAGCGGCGCGTAGGCGCCGGAGTCCATCGCCTGCTGCATGGCAGCCGCCCGCACCTCGGCCGATTCCCACTCGGCGATCTCGACCACCGTGTCGGGGTTGTCGAGCACCTCGTAGCGCGTTGTCCCGAGATACCCGGGCGTGCTCGGCCCAAGTCTGTCCGCAACGCTCGCGAGCAGTTGCGCAAGCTCGGCCCGCTTGCCTGGCTTGGCCTGAAGTTCGACGATCACCTTGATTGCCATGGCATTTGCTCCTATCTGCATTCAAAGGGTTTATGTAGTTACGCTGTTTCGCAGCACCCAAAGGGTGCCCGAAGCCGCGCTTTTTGCCTGCGACGGCTTACACAATGTGATCCCAATACTCAATTCAAATCTTTCCATATAACGCTCTCCTGTTGTCTTGCCAGGCGGTTCGCCCCCGCCGATCTGGCCCCGCACAATGGAGATCGTTGGCGGCAGATTCGCCAGACGGTTCGGCAGCGATTCGCGCTCCGCGCCCAAGGGCGGCGATTTCGTCGTAACCCGGACGCCTATCTACAGCAGTTAGAGAGCGCCTGTCTCAAGCTAGCTTTGCCGGCCTAGTAAAAATGTTTGTTGTAAACTTACCGATCGTATATTCACCTTTATTAGCCAATTTGTGAACCAAAGCGAGATGCCTGGGGATAGGAGCAGGCAATCTGGCATCGCAACGCCACGCTCCTATTCCCCGAACTCCCAACCTCTACGCTACTACGCTGGCGGCCCCACCGGAATGACACCGAGCTGCTGCATCAGCGAGAGATTATCAACCACGCCCCAGTGCTCACGCGCCAGCCCGTCGTCGCCAAAGCGCGTGATGTCGATCAGCTTTACACTGGCCGATTTGCCGGTCGCCGGCATGCCCATGAACTCGCCCGTGTTCGTTCCGGTCACCGTGACGCGCGCAACCGCACGGCCGCCGCTCGCGATCACATCTTCGACGTCCATGCGCATGTCGGGGAAGGCTGCGAGCATCATCCGGAAGTATTGAAGCACGCCCTCCTTTGTCGGTGGGATTCCAGGTAGCTCCTCGTGCTCGACAAAGTCCTCGGCGACTTGCCGGCCGAAACCGTCGATGTCACCCGCGTTGATCAGGTCGTACAGGCGTCGGATTGAGGCGCTGTGATCCATGCGTTCCTCCTTTGTGCAGGCTTTCGTCTATTCACTTCGGGTGCCTACCGCCGACGACCGACCGCCGGTGGCAGCGGTCTGCGGTCGGTCGTCGTCCGTCTGCGGTCAATTGCGAGTGTGGCGCGCTCCGCTAGCTATCCCCGCTCCATAGCCACATCTCGCTCTAGCCCGGCAGAGTTATCCCCACTTGCTGCATCAACTCGGCCGCCCCGCTTAAGGGCCAATCTTCCACAATTTTCCCGTTCACGACGCGGTATTCGCCCCACCCTTCGCCTGTTGCTTCTTTGCCGGCATTTGAATAATGCGCGGTGGCCCGCATCATCACGTCGTCGCCTTCTGCGAGCATGCGCTTGATGTCAAAGTTCCACTTGAGATCGGGATACGCCGAGCGCATCATGGCAATGAACTGCTTGAAGCCCTCGCGTCCCCCGGGGGCGATATGGTTGGCATAGTCAGGGGCGAGTAGTTCGTCCACCAGTGCAGTGTCCCCTGTGTTCAAAACCTGCTCGACAAACCGGCGGACAACGGCCTTGTTCTGTTCGGTTGACATTGGTTCCTCTCCTTTGTTTGTATGGGATACGATTCACACTGCGCACAAGAGATTGGTCATTCGATTTACTGACACACCTCCTTCATTGCCTCGTGCTCTGCATCCACCTCGGTCGCACCGGATTGTGGGAACGTGATTGGCAGGATGGTAAACGCAATCATTGGCGCGACCTGGGCGGGCTAACATCGGCATAACCACTGCGCGGAGCACGTCGGGTTCATGCCGGTGTTAGCCCGCGCCCTCGATTGCCAAGCCGCACGTGGCTTTGCACACCTGTGCTTCTGGGCACCACCGCATTGAAAAGCGACGCGCTCCACCTGTCATTCCTGCTGAATGCCTAGCTCTCGCCTGGCCCTGATGGAAGAGTCACCCCGACCTGTTGCATCAGAGCTCCCGCGTCGCTTAGGGGCCAATCTTCCACAATTTTACCGTTAGCGAGGCGGAATTCACCCAGTCCCGCCGATCCCGTTGCTTCTTTGCCAGCGTTTGTAACGTGCATTGTGGCCCGCACCACAACGTAATCCCCCTCAGCGATCAGATGCTCGATGTCAAAGTGGAACTTGAGATCAGGGAAAGTCGTGGACAGCACCGTGAAGAACTGTTTGAAGCCCTCGCGTCCCCCAGGAACTAAATGGTTGACATAGTCGGGAGCGAACAGTTCGTCCACGAGGGCAGCGTTCTGGTTGCTCAGGATCTCCTCGATGAAACGGCGGACGACTGCCTTGTTTTGTTCGGTTGACATGGTGTTTCTCCTTTGTTTGTAGAGATACAATTCATACTACGCTGCGGTAAGCGATGCTACCCAGCCTGACTCGGCGCGGGGATCACGCCCAGCTGCTGCAACATTCCGAATTGGTCGAAGGTGCCCCACGACTCGACGATCTTTCCATGCTCAATGCGGTCGATGCCCACGCCGACGACCGTCGCCGGCTTGCCGGTCGCCGGCATGCCAGCCAGCTCGCCGGTATTCGTTCCATGGCTGCTCCAGCGCGTCACGACCGTGTTTCCTTCGGCGACCTGCTCGTCGATCGTGAAGTGCAGGTCGGGGAACGCGGTGCGGTACATCGTGATGGCCATTTTGGCCCCTTCCGGCCCGGTCGGCATCCCAGGCAGCGCGTTCGGACCGCTGTCGACCGAGTTCGGGGCGAGGATCTCGTCGAGCACGGCCAGATTCCCCTGCTCAAAAGCCTCTTTGTAGAAGCGGCGGACGATCGCTTTGTTGGCTTCGGTTGACATGGTTTGCTCCTTTCAGGTGTGCGACACGATTAAGCGCGAATCGCACCAATACATTGGTAAGGGAACCTGCTTCAATCAGAACGCGGCTTGCGGACAGGTACAGGCGAAGCGGATGTCAAATAGCTTACTGCCTCTCGATGGCGCTCACATCGGTAAAATTACGGTATCGCTATACGTACTTTGGTGACCCGTCCTTGAGCAGCTGCGGCGTCGAGTTCGGCAGCACGCTGGGCTGTGGCGCCACCGGTCGGCATAACCCGCGCGGAGCGCGTCAGGTTCATGCCGGTGTTGTCGGACGTGGAGTTATCAGAGTGCAACTCATCGATAGGCGGCCTTTGTCGAAGCCCGTAGCGGCTCGCGATTTCGTGGAGCGGCGACAAAAGGCACGATCAGGCTCTATCGGACCAGAAGCAGATAGGCGGCACAGGCGATAATTGCAGCTCCGACTACGAAAATGATTTTCTCGACCGTCGTATCGTGCTGCAACTTTCTGAAATTCAGCGCAAGGCCGGCAAGACCAAGAGTAGTTACAACCAAGGTTGCAAGAGCCCCATACGTCCATCCGCTGAAGACGGCGATCGCCAACGCTGCATACAAGACGCCGAACACCGCTGGCGGTTCATTCCCTTTGATGCCGAAGCGCCCAATGATGACGCCGTGCAGCACCGCGTTGACGAGAAGCAAGAGACTCAGAATCGTCATGTGTAGAACTCCTTGATGGTGTGCCTCCCGCCGCACTTGGGTCTGTTGGACCGCCCAACGGCGTGTAGACACTGCGGATGCCAAAGGTGTCGGCCGACGACTCGCCCGACTAGCCGCTGTTGTAGAAGTTGACCGTGTAGCTCACGCCCCGCTGCGCCAGCGCGAAAGCCAGCAGTGCGATCTGGGTGGTGTGTTTCGATATGTGCATTGCGGCGATCCTGTGTTTTTCAATATCTGCGTATGCCGGGCACAACGTATCGCTCCTGGACACGCCGCATGCGTCGAGGCGGGCTGGCATGGATATCACCGAGCGTTCCGCAGATAGGTCCCGCAGGGAAGGCGCTTCACTTACCTAGGCACCTGCTCGCCATCTTTTAGGAAGGAGATGGTGGGGCGACCAACAACTCCAGATCGTTGCATCACGTCGCGAAAATCTTCAGATTGCGCATACTGGCGTGCCGCCTCCAGGACGTCCCACTCCAAGAGCACGATGAGTTCATTTGGGTCGGAGGCGTTGCGGAAAAGCCATCCTCCACGGGAACCGCTGGCTTGGCGGGTGAGACTGTGTGCATCAAACGCTGACTTCCACTGCTCATAGTCTGTAACTTTATGTCGGACAAGGAGATATGGCATTGACTTTCCACCTCTTTCTGTAATGCTCAAACTTGCCCGGCATGAAGTCACCCTTGTTGAAGCAACTCTCGAGGTATGTTTTCTCACAGAGCAACCAGAAAATCTGATTGGACAAAAAGCTACGATAGTGATACGTTCTATGTAACATTCGCCAAAGAAGGGTTGAGTTGAACGCACCGCATCGTCGCAATCGCGAGAAACCCAAAGTTGTATTGTGAGTTTGTTCCGTCGCTATTTTTGAGAAGACTTCCACGAAGCCCTTTCGGCCAGACCGTCCGCATAGGCTACCAGCAGGCCAATCTGTTGCAGCAAGCCCAGCTGGTCAAAACTGTCCCAGCTTTCGACGATCTTGTCCTCAGCAATGCGGTCGATATACATCCCCGTGACAACGAAAGACCTGACAAGAGGATACATTTCGAACACGACTCCTCTATTTGTTCCGGTTAAAGTGGTGTGCGTCACCACCATGTCCCCTTCAGCGACCTGATGCTCAATGGTGGCATGGAGATCGGGGAATGCCGTGCGGTAGATATCGAGGAATTGTTTGTAACCTTCCGCTCCGGAGGGCAAGTCAGGGAGGGTGGCGGGAAAGTGGTTGACATGATCGGCGGCGAGAATCTCATCTGCTACGGCGAAATTCCCCTTGGAAAAGACCTCCTCATAGTAACGCCGGACGAGCGCCTTGTTGTCTTCAGTGGACATGGACGTGACTCCTTTTTGTGGTGTCGGTCAGAGTAACCCTGTCTTACCAGTCTTCGCGGAACACGTAGTGCCGGCTTTATCTGGAGAGTTCTTCGATCTCTTCCAGGAAATAGACGTCAGGTGAGCCAAGAACCCCAGCTTCTTGCAGCTTTGCTCTCAACTCTTCACTTTGGCTAAACTGGCGGGCCTTCTCCAGATCTCACTCGAAAAGCATGATCACTTCATTGGGGTCATCGGCACTACGGAAGAGTTGTCCCCCTTTGGAACCACCGGCCTGGCGGTCGGCGCCGTCTGCATCAAAGATCGGCTTCCACTTGGCATAGTCCGCGACTTTATGTTTGACAATGACGTATGGCACCGTACCGCCACATCCCTTCTGTGTGTCGGTCTGGGCATGTTCAGCCCACGGAAACAATTGACAGCCCTATGGTGGTGACACGAGAACCGTAAGGAGAGTGTACCCGTTCGGAGGCGCGAGGACATCGGGAGAATACGTGATTGTGTTACCTATTTCTCCCCTGACTGGAAGAAGGCAGGCGAAGCCATCTACCTAGGTGGAATTACCGAGGTGGTGCGGATGGCGCGGAGCAAGCGTGGGGTCAGATCAGCTTGTGTTCGATGGCAGAACGAGTCGCAGCAGCGCGCGAGGTGACCTCAAGCTTCCTGTAAATCGAACGCAGGTGGGCATCGGCAGTACGCGGACTGATCATGAGCTGTTCGGCGATGTGGGTGGTGGTCAGCCCCTGCGTCACCAGGCGCAGGACTTCGATCTCGCGAGCGGTGAGGCCGAATGGATTTCCCCGAGCGGGGGAGGGTGACGGCGTTTCCACAGGCGCAGGCGGGCTCGTTGGAGGAATGTGCTCTCGCGCTTTCACCTGCACAGCCTCCGCGATAGCTTCCTCAAGTGTCAGTGCTTGCCCCTCAGTCCATGCTTTCAGGAAGGCTGGCTCGTCAAGTTGCGCGCGTATAGCAGCAACGGTTTGCTGATAATAGGGGCGATCAATTGGAGTCAGGGGAGCGCGAAGCAGCGTGCGCAGCGACTCAGCAGACCCACAGAGCCGCGCGGCACGCACTGGTTGTCCCTGCATCCCGGTCACGGCTGCCAGTCCCTCCAGCGCTGTGGCGATTCCTTCCTTCTCGCCGGTCTCCTGGCGCAGGGTCAGGCTCTCGTGGTAGCAAACTCGTGCTCGTTCATACGCGCCCTGATCCAGGGCGATGCGCCCCAGGATCGCGAGGGTATGCGCGCATCCGCCCTTATACCCCAGTGCCTTGCGTATGGCTAAACTCTCGTCACACAGGTCCGTCGCTCGCCTGGCGTCTCCTCGCGCGAGCGTGACAATGGCCAGGTTGGCGAGCCAACTCGCAATACCGCGAAGATCGCCCAGTTCGCGTGAGAGTGCCAGGCTCTGCTCGCATAACGCAGTCGCTCGCTCATAGTCCCCCAGGTATAGTACGGTCAACCCGAAATCGGAAAGAACAAGCGCAATATCATCTTTCTGTGTTAGCTCGCGAAAGAGCGATAAGCTCTCCTCAAGGAATGTCACTGCGCCTGCGTAGTTCCCCTCAATGCGTGCGAGCCGTCCAAGCGTATACAGCGCATAGCCAGTCTGTTTTCTCTCGGCTAGCTCGCGACTTAATTCCAGACTCTCCTCCACCAGCGTTCTCGCTGTGTTGTTGTCATCCTGGAGGCTCGCCAGCATGGCTGCCACGTTCAGTGCCTTTACTCGCACGGCATTCTTCTCTGAAAAGCCTGACAAAGCCCGTTCCAGCCAGCGGCGTCCCTCGCTCATGTAGCCACGCAACAGCCAGAACCGAGAGATTGCGGCACCTATCTGTGCGGCCGTTTCTGCTTCCTGTTGCTCGAGTGACCATCGGAGGGCAGCTCGCAGGTTCTCGTGCTCAGCCTCCAAACGATCGAACACGCTCTTCTGCCGTGCTTCCAGCGTCTCCGGTTCGGCCTGCTCTGCCAAACGTGCATACCAGTCGCGATGGTTGCGGCGCACCTGTGTCGCTTCTGCAAACTCCTGCAGCTTGTCCTGGCCGTACTGCCGTATCGTCTCCAGCAACCGGTAACGTGCCACACCGCTGCGTTGCTCCACGAGCACCAACGATTTATCGATCAGGGAGGAGAGCACATCCAGCACGTCGTATGCTTCGCCTGGCTCACCTGCGCAGATGGCCTCTGCCGCTTCGAGCGAAAAACTGCCGGCAAACACCGAGAGCCGACGGAAGAAGGCCTGTTCATGTGCTGACAACAAGTCATAGCTCCAGTCCATGGCCGCCCGCAAGGTTTGCTGCCGTGGTAAGGCCGACCGACTGCCACCAGTGAGTAGCCGATAGGCATCATCGAGTCGCGCGAGGATCTGCTCCACAGAGAGGGCGCGTATACGGGCCGCGGCCAGCTCAATCGCCAGTGGGATACCGTCGAGCCGGCGACACACCTGCACCACTGCGGATGCGTTCTGCGGCGTGAGCGTGAAGGAAGCGAGGACCGACCGCGCACGCTCAACAAACAATTGAATGGCCTCATAGGTCAGCAGCCCGTCAATAGGCGGCGGCTGATAGGTATCAGGCACACGCAGGGGCAGAACCAGCCAGAGCGTTTCACCGGTGATAGTCAGCGCTTCGCGACTGGTGACTAGCACGCGCAGCTGGGAACAGGTATGCAGGAGCGTGTCGATCAACTGCGCGCACGCCGCGAGCAGATGCTCGCAGTTGTCTAACACGAGGAGCAGATGTTTGGGACGGAGCACATCAGAAAGGGCCTCTGTCAACGTACGATCCGCGCGTTCAGGGATGCCTATAGCTGAGGCGACCGCCTGCGGCACGAGCAGCGGATCGGAGAGCGCTGCCAGCTCCACCCACCAGACACCATGCTCGAACTCCTCCCGGAGGTCGGTTGCGACCTGAAGGGCAAGCCGCGTTTTGCCGCTGCCTCCAGCGCCAGCGAGGGTGAGCAGCCGGCTCGTCACGAGTAACCCTCTGACCGCGGTCATCTCGCGTTCGCGGCCAATAAACCGGTTCACCTGGAGCGGCAGATTGTTAGGAGAGGTGTCAAAGTCCCTCGACACTGCACCATATTCCATGGCATGCCCTCCTCTTATGCGGGCCGCTGTGCTCCTCGGAGGCGCGGGCGAGATAATGCCCGCCGGAGTTGGGTACCCCGCGGCGCCAGATACTATCCTTGCCGCGCCGGATTGCCGTCGAGAACAACTGTTTCTCCAAGTAGCCGTGGTTCAGCCTGGCCGCTTCCGCGCGCTGTAGCACGATCGCTTGAGCAGATCATCTACGAGGCAGGCACCTTTGTCAACCGGGATGCGACGATAGTAGGCTTCGATGCGCTCATCGGCGCAACGCATTAAGACACGGCGCCTGGAATATGCCTGTCAGGTAACATCTCGTGTACGAGATCGCCATTATCGCGCAGTAGATCGCGCTGTCTCCTGCAATACAGCAGCGGCAAGGGCAAAAGGTATGCCTAGTGTCGCCTCTCCGCTCAACCGCCGATCACGAACATCGGCAGCATGCAGAACAGTCGAAGCATCTCACTGCACGATTTCAGCTAATACACTTGAGAGCACGCCTACTTAGGCACCTCTGGTAGCCACAATTGGGGGTTGGTGAAACACGAAACATGAACCAGGAACTGGGGAAAATACGAGGCCATATCCGATTTCGTTTAACGTACAGTTTTCCCATTTTTATACGGTAGGGCGAATAATGCTTCCAGCATGACTTGGTCGTTTGTGATTTCATGGATGTTCGATAAATTCACCGTGTTCATCGAACATCGGCAGTGTCTTACCTTCGTTGCTCTCCGTCTCAACTGCCGCTATCAGTGCAGCCAGTTTGTCATCATCCGTTGCCGCGAATTGTGTATCCCATAGTGCTTCATCTGCCGCGATTTCTTCAAAGGTTTCTTCGGTGGGTAAGGGATGTGTTTTGAGGAAAAGCGCAAATTGGTAGAGTTGCACTGTCCGCGCCAGGGGCATAGCAGCGGCGATGTCCGCAATGGCTTTCACCAAATCTGCTTGTGTTTGTTGTATCTTTGTTGCCATTTCTCTAACTCCAAGCGATAATTCTATCACATGCTTGCTACACGGTTGCAATCACGCCGCCCAACGGCCAGCGTTCAGCCGCCCGCTCCGCGGATACAGCATCGATAGGTTGGTATTGGTTTCAAAATGCCAACGATCTTGAAGAGCAAGCGGAGCGCAGCGGGTCGGCTGGAATGCAGTGTTGGACGGCACGGCCAGTTATGCGAGCCAATTGTCAAGCTGGATACCGGCGATCCGCTGATAGTGACTCGCGTTGTTGGTGACCACCACCAGCCCGTGTTCGAGACCGGTTGGCGCGATCAGGATGTCAGCATCCCCGATTAAGGTGCCCCGCTGATGCAGCTCGGCATAGATGGTGGCGGCGCGCACCACGATTGCATCCGTGAGCGGCAGAATGGTGCTGACGCTACAGAGCCGATCAAAGGCGACCAGTTGGGCGGTCGCGTGCTTCGCGTATAAGCCACGGAGGATTTCGTAACGGGTAAGCATGGAGAACGTCAGGCGGTGATGCACCCCCAGATACGCACGGGCCCGCGCCAACGCAACGGGGTGCTGGCGCATCACCGCCGAGAGAATGTCGGTATCGAGCAGGGCCGCGCGTATCGGTTGGCTCATCCCTGGTCACCGAAGAAATCCTGCCGCTGGAGGGCAATTTGCTCAACCTCCGTAATGTCTTGTGGTGAGAGCCCCGCGTAGACATTGGCGGCGAGCGCCAGAATCGTGTCGGGCGACTCCTCGGTCTCGACCACCAACCGCACACGTTGCCCCTCACGCAAGGGGATGTTCGGTGGCCGGACTAAACGGAAGCTGCCATGTTCGAAAATGGCCTCAAGGGTTTCGGTGGTCATCCGCTCCTCCTGCGCCGTGCAGCAGCGCGACCAGAATCGTTGTTCCGTCACGGAACAGTATAGCATGGTTTGACTGAACTGGCGTGAAAAGGCGAGGCAAGCGTGCCGTCCAACGGCTCGGCGTTCACCTGCGGGCCGCTGCGCGGACCGTCAGGTGCAACGCCTTGTTAGCCGGCCTACCCTTCGGCCTCCTCTTCGTACTCGTCCAAGACACTTTCGGAGAGGTGCGAGAGGTGTGGTTGCTGCACAAGCTCGCGCACGCTGTCGTATGAAAGGAATGTGCAACTCTCCGCAAGCGGTCCCCTGTCAAGTAGGGAGAAGACCGGCCGACGCAACTCCTGAAAGACCTTCTCCCGCCGAGTGACCGGAGCCACGATATGTAGGCGGATGTCCATATTCGGCTGGAGCGCGAGCAGGTCGGCCATTCGCAGAATGCCGGAGTAGATCGAGGTTGTGTGCTCCACCTCGAAGGCGCGCTTGATCGCCCGGCCCTTGAGCCAGAGGACATCGATCTGCTCGATCGTCCTCAGGGTGGTGTCATCGTAATTCAACGGCAGGCGCTCAAGAACGGGCGGGTGATCTCCCCGCCACTCCGTCAGCACTGCAGCCCGGTCCGACCTCGGAATCCAGATTTGCATTCCCATCCGGGAGCCGATCTCAGCAAGCAGCGCTTGAATCTTGAGCGACTCCCGTATCTCCTCTTCTGGCTCGCGTACGGCCTCCACTGCTTCGGGTCCTTCAGGAACAGTCACCGAAACGTCCTTGTCCGCTCTGCGAATGCGATGAGCGAGAAGCCTCTTGTACTCGTTCTCATCGAATGGATACGTCACACCTCCGGAGGCCTGGACCTCGATCGCCGACTCAAGAAAGGCACCATCGTTCTCGGCAAGCTGAACCAGGCTCCCACGGAGCTTGCCTGTCCACGTCGATGAATTCCTGCTCTGACCACGCGTGAACGAGAGAGCATTCCACACGCGGTCGTCATGAATGGGGAGTGCCTTTTCAACGGGCAACCACGCAATCGGCCTGACTCGGAACCGCACCACAAAGGGATCACTGTCAGGAAAGAACCGCGGCGTGTCGTCCACGTACGGTCCCTCCAAGACCGCAAGCACTCCGACCCATCTCGAAAGCTTCGTCATGTAGCAGACAAGCCTGTCGCCGGCCTTGACTCGACCAGCGATACCCCAGTGACGGCGACGGAAACCGGACACCGTTCGATCGGAACGGCTGAAGGCCTCGTACGTCTCAGGGGAAAACAGGTCAAGAAAGTACGCCATATCTCTGCTTCGCGCTCGCCCGGCTAACGGCCCTACGATGAGCCGCCCGGCTAGCGCTTCGATAGTTGCATGAACCTGATTTGCCGCGGCTGGCCGGGTCGGCTCCATCGAGTGGTTAGGCGGCGCAGATCAGCCGGGGCAGTTCAAGATCGCAGGCCGAGCCAACCGAAGATTATCCCTGGGAGCAGGACGAGAGTTGGTATCCAGAAGATAGGCGGAAGGTCGCCGAACCGAATGGAGATGCCAGCGTTCAGGTAGGGCTTGAAAATGAGAAACCAGTAAGGGAGAACGACCAGCCCCGCCAGGACAAGGGTTACGAACGCCCACACTTGGTGCTGGCGAAGGCCAAACCATGCAAGGGAGACGATGAAGAGGCCTATTATGACGAGTGATCCGCCAGCGTTGGTCAAGAATAGCGTGCGGAACGTCGCCAGCTCCTTGTTCCTATCTAGCAGTTCGGACGGTGCTGCTCCAAAGAGCTGGCTATCGGTTTGCTGCGAGATGAAGATGGCGCTACGTCCGAATTCTGAGTTGACAAAGATCGGCGTGAGTGTCCCGATCAACAGATGAACAACTCCTGACACCAGAAAGCAAATCACACTCACACCGAGTGGGGTTGCCCAGTGAAACGTGGCTGCAGTCTGAGATTGAACCATGGTAGGCTCCTTTGGCCGAGAGTTTCCCTTGTCCGGCGCCACTAAACGCTTTTCAGGCCGCGGTTCACCCCGTTCGAAGGAGTGCCTCAGTTCCGCACTTCACACGTTATCCCGAGCCGAGGGCAAGCGCTGGCCGAGCAACCGGCCGAGCGGCCCCAGCACGGCATAGGTCAACCACTGGACCCATATTGGTGGCCGCGTGAGGCGCAAGGTCGACCAGAACGTCTGTCCGAACACGCCGAGAAGCAGGACCGGCGGCATCCCACTCCGGCTCAACCGCCCGGCCTGTGCGAGGCCGAAGAGAGCCTCGAAGAAGGTTTCCGTGTTCAGGGCCGGCTCGAATTCCTGTTGGTACTCGGCGGGCTCGCTGCCGTCAACCCAGAAGTGGTGCGGCATACCCGGCGGGATGCTGACTTCCTCACCGGCGGCCACGACGCGCTCCAGGCCAGCAATGCGGAAACGGAGCGCGCCGCGACGCACCGTGAACCGATTGGTCTGGTACGGGTGCATATGCTCGGGTTCTCGTTCCGCACTGGGCGGACTCACGCACTCGAGAACGAGCCGCGCACCGGCGGACACACTCGCG
>DATMBI010000362.1:0-6457 GCA_035559375.1 Gemmatimonadaceae bacterium
TCGGGAACCATAGAAGCTCACTGGCGAGAGGCAATCTTCGACGACGAGCTCATGACTGGCTTCGTCGAAGCCACACCTGCAATGCCGTTCTCGACGATCACACTAGCCTCGCTCGAAGACCTGGGACTGACTGTCAACTACATGACGGCCGATCCGTATACGGTGCCGGCCGCCCCGCTCGTATCGCCAAGATTGGGTCAGACCTTGCTGGGTACGTGGGAGGTGCTGGAGCTACCGCGTTTCGAGGTCACTCGCGCCGGTAAGATCCTCCCCATAGAACGCCGCTAAGCCGCCGTGATTCACTGCGGGAGACGATTGGAACCCCTGCGCAGCTCCGCAGCTACACGCTGCACCTCGCTCATCACCCTCAGCAGATTCCCGCTCCACAACTTGGCAATCTCTTCTTCGCTGTAGCCTCGGCGAACCAGTTCGAGTGTGACGTTGAACGTTTGACTGGCGTCGCTCCAGCCATCCACACCGCCTCCGCCGTCGAAATCGGAACTGATGCCGACGTGGTCGATACCGATGAGCTTCACGGCGTAGTCGATGTGGTCCACGAAATCCTTGACAGTAGCTCTCGGCGGCACCGGGTAGAGCCGATCTATTTCAGCCATGCGGCGCTCGAAATCGGCGCGCCGCTCCGGTGGTAGCGAATCCAGTGCTGCCTGCATGCCACCGCGGCCACCGCGGCCACCGCGCCCACCCTGCTGGAGCCCGAAATCAGCGTACAACTTCTGGAGTGCAGCCTGACGCTCAGGCGGAGCGCAACGAATGTAGGACGCAAAAGCCACTACTTGGATTACTCCTCCATTGCGCTTGAGAGCCTGGAGCTGCTCGTCGTCCATGTTGCGCGAATGGTTGCAAAGCGCACGCACGGCCGAGTGCGAAGCTATTACCGGTGCCCTGCTGAGCTCGAACGTCTGCATCGACGAAGCCTTGGAGGGATGGGATATGTCGATCATGATGCCCACTCGATTCATCTCAGCGATCGCCTGTTTCCCCAAGGGCGAGAGCCCGTTCCATCTCCACCCCTGCGTCTCACCCGTGTTGGAGTCCGACCACTGGCTATGACCGTTGTGGGCCAGGGACATGTAGCGCGCCCCTCGATCGTAAAACTCCTGGATCTTGCTCAAGTCCTCGCCCAGAGGATAGGCGTTCTCCACCCCGATGAGAGCGACTTTCCTGCCGCTGGCCGCGATGCGACGCACGTCTTCTGCCGTGAGCGCTAGTCCGATTCGTTGCGGTGCGATTTCTTCTGTCAGGCGATGGATGGCTTCGAACTTCTCGATCGCAGCGGCATAGGCACGCGCGTATCCTTCGGGCGTGAAGTCCTGCTGCTGGCCCACGTAGACGATGAAGAAGACCGCATCCAGGCCACCCTCTTCCATCTTGGGCAAGTCGACCTGGGTCTCCAGCCGCTGAGTGTAGTTGCGCTCGCGGGTGAAATTAGCCGGATTGATGTCCACGTGCGTGTCGAGTGTGATCACTCGTTCGTGGATGGCGCGCGCCCGCGCGATTAGCTCGGCCTCCGGTGCCTGGGCTATACCACTAGCTGGCGAGGCGAGGCAGGCCAGCAGCGCCACCAGCGCCTTCTTGGACAAGGGTACCTCCATGTTGACCGATCGGACCGCGCCGGCTGCCGCCAGCCGGGCAGGTGACGAAGCTACGATCGGGCACGCGCCTTTACAAGAACGATGTGCCCGAGTCTTACGGGACGCCCGCTCCCACCTCTTCGACCTGCTCCATCCCGCTAGTCGTTCCTTCGCCGACCAAGGCCAGCTCGAAGACCTCGGAAAGCGTCTCCACGGGATGAAAAACCAACTCGCGCCGCACGTCCTCGGGAACGTCTTCGAGGTCGGCTTCGTTCTCTTTGGGGAGGATGATGTGCTTGATACCTGCGCGATGCGCACCTAACACCTTCTCCTTCAGCCCGCCGATGGGAAGCACCCTACCTCGCAACGTTATCTCGCCGGTCATCGCCACGTCGCGGCGCACAGGTCGGCCCGTCATTTCCGACATTAGAGCAGTAGCTATAGCTACCCCAGCCGACGGTCCGTCTTTGGGTATCGCACCCGCGGGCACGTGAATGTGGGCTTCGACCGCGCCTTCGACTCTCTCGGCCGGGGCCCCCATCTCGACCGCGTGGTTCAGCACGTAGGTGAGTGCCGCACGAGCGCTCTCCTTCATTACGTCACCTAATTGGCCCGTCAGGATGAGCGATACGGGCGCCGGTCCGGGCCGCTCAGCCATGTCACCGTCTTCGGTGCTCAGCGGCACATGCCGCCGCCTGACGGAGGCCTCGACGAACATGATATCGCCACCTACCGGTGTGTAGTACATGCCGGTGGCGATCCCGACCTCGCTCTTCTCCGCGGCGCGTTCCGGATGGACTTTGGGGCGGCCCAACAGCTCCCGCACTTCGGCTTCGTCGATGCGGCTGTCCACCAGGATACGCTCGTCGCCTGCAGCTAAACGCCGCGCGATCTTGCGGCAAATGGCGCCGATCTGGCGCTCCAGCTGGCGCACGCCGCTCTCGCGGGTGTAGTGCGTAATGACCGCAGCCACTGCCGCGTCGTCGAAGACCACGCCCTTGTCCGACAGACCGTTCTCTTCGAGCTGTCGAGGGATAAGGTATTTCTTCGCGATCTCGGCCTTCTCGCGCTCGGTATAGCCCGAGAACTCCACCAACTCCATCCGATCCAGCAATGGCCCCGGTATGTTCTGAATGAAGTTCGCCGTTGCGATGAACAACACCTCGCTCAAATCGAACGGAACACCTAGGTAATGGTCCGTGAAGGTGTCGTTCTGCGCCGGGTCCAGTACCTCGAGCAGCGCAGCCGAGGGGTCGCCCTGGAAGGAAACCCCGAGCTTGTCGACCTCGTCCAAGAGGAAGACGGGGTTCTTGGTACCAGCCTGCTTCATCCCCTGGATGATGCGACCTGGCATGGCGCCGACATAGGTACGCCTGTGCCCCCGAATGTCAGCTTCGTCTCGCGCGCCACCGAGGGAAACGCGTACATACTGGCGCCCCAGCGCTCTGGCTATCGACTTAGCGATCGACGTCTTGCCCACGCCAGGCGGCCCAACGAACAGAAGGATCGGACCCTTGGCCATGGCGCGCGCCTTGACCTCGCGTGCGTCGGGAAGCGGGCGCTCCCTTTCCTCGCCCTCGGCAGCCTCCGACGCCGTCGCCTCCGCCGGCGTTGCCTGCTCTACTTCGTGTTCTCCTGTGCGCGTCACCTGCTCGGCCAGCTGCTGTGCGCGCAGCTGGCGCACCGCCAGGAACTCCAGGACCCTGTCTTTCACGTCCTGCAGCCCGTAGTGGTCCTCGTCTAAAATCTCCGCCGCTCTCTTGAGATCCAACTGGTCGTCGGAGCGCTTGTTCCACGGCAGCTCCGCGATCCACTCCAGGTAGGTACGAATGACCTGAGCTTCCATGGACTCTCGGCTAGTCCGCTCTAGCCGGCTGAGTTCGCGCTCGACCTCCGCGCGAGCTTCCTTGGGTAGGTCCAGCTTCCTGAGCCGTTCCCGCAGCTCCTCGATTTCCTTGGCCTGGTCGTCCTCGCCTAGCTCTTTCTGGATCGCCTTGAGCTGCTCGCGCAGGAACATCTCCCGCTGGCGCTCTCCCAACTCCTCCTGCACTTGCGACTTGATCTCCTCCTGCGCCTCCAGCATGCTGATCTGTCGCTGTACGTGCACCAACACGCGGCGCAGTCGCTCTTCCACGCTCAGCGTTTCGAGAAGACCCTGCTTCTCGGGCACCGGAAGCTCGATATAACCTGCCACCAAGTCCGCAAACCGGCCCGGGTCCTGAACGGAATCCAGAACCTGATGCAATACCTCTTCGGGAAGGCCGCGCTTCTCGCCCAACTCAGCTGCCCGCTCTCGGCATTCGCGGTGCAGAGCTTCGAAAGCCGGGTCGCGCTCGTCGAGCGGGCGCATTTCTTCCGTAGGAATGACCACGGCCTTGAGGTATCCGTCAGCCTCCTCGTAGCTGAGGGCCGTCGCCCGCTGTTCCCCTTGCAGAAGCAGTTGGACGCCCCCGAGCCCCCGCTGGACCTGGCCGATTCTGGCGATCACTCCCATCGAGTAAAGAATCTCGGGCGTGGGCTCATCTGCGTTCTCGCGTTGGGCGACGGCAAAAACAAGGCGATCCCCTTTCAGCGCAGTATCTATTGCCCGCAGGGTGCCTGGCCTACCAGCCGCAATAGGGGCAGTGAGGCCGGGAAAAATGACTGTGCCCCGCAGCGGAAGAACGGGAAGTGTGAGCTTCTGTGCCATTCATGAACTCCCTTGGTGTAGACCCGGATCGAGCCGGCTAGCCGAAGCTGATGCACGTTTCAGGCAGCTGAATTACGCCAGGTTGGCTACGCCTGCAACCTTTTTGGGCCAATGTGACGTAGTGTTCCTGACAGAGCGGCGGTCCTACTGGGGCGACGCAGATGCAGCCCTCGCTTTACGCTCTCCCAGATGCGTGCTAGACTAGGCTATCGGCAGCCTTTGATACCCATAAGCAAGCTACGCGTGCCCGACGACGCCGGTCATCCGGTAGAACCCGAACTACGCGCCCACGTCGAGCGCGCCCTGGCCGGCAGCTATGAACTCCAAGGGGAGATCGGCCGCGGCGGCATGGGAATCGTGTACCGTGCTCGCGATCTGAAGCTCAAGCGGCCTGTTGCCATCAAGGTCCTGCCACCGGAGTTGGCGTATCGGTCGGACATCCGCACTCGGTTCCTGCGCGAGGCGGAGACGGCGGCGCAGCTCAGTCACCCCAATATCGTGCCCATCTATTCCGTCGACGAGCGCGGCGGCATCGTGTACTTCGTCATGGAGTGCGTGGAAGGGGAAAACTTGGCTGTCCGGCTCCAGCGCCAGGGGCGCCTCGATCCCGAGGAGGTGCGGCGCATCGTGATAGAGGTGGCGCGAGCGCTGGCATACGCGCATGAACAGGGTGTCGTGCATCGCGACATAAAGCCGGACAACATCCTGTTGCAGCGACGCGACGGTCGTGTGATGGTCACCGACTTCGGGATCGCCCGGGCGGTGACGGAGCGTGGCGATGCGCGGCTTACCGCCACCGGGATGGCGATCGGTACCCCGGCTTACATGTCGCCAGAGCAATCGGCTGGGGAGCGCGCAATCGACGGTCGCAGCGACCTCTACTCGCTCGGCGTGGTGGCCTACCAGATGTTGGTTGGCGAGCCACCGTTCGATGCGCCTAGCACGCCGGCCCTGCTGGTCAAGCACTTATCGGAGGAGCCGGAACCTATCCAGAGCCGGAGGAGCGATGTGCCTGGCGATCTGGCTCGGGCGGTCATGATCTGTCTCGCCAAGCGACCCGAGGATCGCTTTCCGAGCGCTGCGGCCCTCGTTACTGCGCTGGAGTCCCGCGACGTGCCCGAGCTCGCCGGCAAGGCTGCGCCCCGACCGCGCGTTGGGTCGGCCGAAATCGACGACGGGACAGGCGTTTACGAGCCTTCGGCTCAGGAGTTGGAGCGATGGGAGGCGCGGCCAGTAGTGCAGTTCCGCAGTCGCCTGGCGAAGTTCGCGATAGTGAACTCGGTAATCCTGGTCGTGTCGATCTTCACGCGCGTCGACCTGATGTTCATCACCGCCTTTTGGAGCGTGGCCATGGCGTTCGGTTACGCCAAGCTTTGGGCGGCCAATTACGACTGGCGCGACGTCTTGAGGCAGCCACGTGATCGCTTGTTTTTCGACGTCGTTGCAGAGTGGGCCGACAACGTGAGGGCCCTCTGGGATGGACGCAAGCGCGCCGAACTCCGGGCTCGCGCTAGAGCTCGGCTGGCGGCTCCGACGCCTCGGCACGTGGGCAAGAGGGCATCAGGTGGGCCGAGGGTGCAGGAAGAACGTCCGCTCCATCGTCGTGGCGCGGGTGTGGCCGCTGGCAACCCCGTCGTGCGCAACGCTGCCCGACTGCGAGATGAAATCCTGCAGTTGGTCCGTGAGTTCCCCAAGCGAGACAGAGCGGCGGTCGCCGGTGTCCCGGAAAGCGCCAAGGCACTGTACCAGCGGATTGCAGGACTGGCGGCCAGTTTGTCCGAGTTCGAGCGGGCGCTGGCTGGGAGTTCACTCCCAGCCTTGGAAAAGGAGATCGCTACACTGGAGGCGGAGGCGAATCCACTCGATCGAGACGGTAGCGAGCGCCGAGTGCGGCGACTTGCGCAGCTCAAGCGAACGCGTAGGGCTCTAATCGATATGGAGCGCCGTCGTGACGAGGCCACCGCCCGAATGGAAAGCTGTTACCTCGCGCTCGAGAATATTCGTCTCGATCTGCTGAGGTTGAGGGCGGGCGAGCATCCTGCGCAGACGATCACCCTGGCCGCGGAGCGCGCTATGGAGCTGGCTCGCGAGGTAGATAGCCTCATTTACGTCAACGAGCAGCTGCGGCGGTCGGGCTCAGTAGGGTCGGCACAGCGCCCCAGTTGAGCTCAGGGTA
>DATMBI010000363.1:0-2947 GCA_035559375.1 Gemmatimonadaceae bacterium
CATGGTCGCCATGGTAGTGGCTGTAGACGACGACCGAGATGGGCTTGGCGGAGACGCGGCGGATCGCCGTGTGCAGCTCCTCGGCCATGCTTGGTGTCATCAGAGTGTCGAACAGTAGGATGCTCTCGGCGCCGACGACGAACAACGCGTTCGGCCCCAGGTTTCCACTCATGTACACAAAAACGTTGTCGGCCACCTCCTCGCAGGCCTTGCGTAGCGGGTCCTTCGCAGAGGTAACGCTGGCCACAGCTCGTCTCCTCGGCCGATAGTTGTGTGGAGAGTTGACGGTGCGAGGACTAACGCTCAAGTGTCGGACCGCTGCCGAGCATCGCCCCGGCGCGGATCCAGCAGCGATAAGATCTCGTCGATCGAGATCTGATGAATTAGCGGATCGGCGTGGCGATGCACGCGCTGCCACTCGGCACCTCGACGTTGGTAGACCTCCGTTACCCGCAGTATCCAGGGGAGCGGCGTGTCTCGCCCCTTGAACTTCACCATCGAGCGCTCAATCGTGACCAGACATGCGATGTTGTTGGAGACGATGGCCTGCACGACTTCGATCGAGGCATCGGTACCGCTCTCGAAGTGGCTGATCGCGCGCTCTTGCAGGGATCGCACGCTCCTGTAGCCGGGTCTACTATAACCCCCGAAGGGATTCATCAGCGTGATGGCTGTGTCGTGGGCAAAGATGCTGTCGTCGATTTGGCCATTGATCCAGGCCTCCTGGCTTCGCCGGGTCCGATCAAGCAGCTGTTGGATGACCTCCTCGGCTCGGGTTGTTGCCATCCCTCCTCCCGCTCTGGCACGCGTCCGCCAATACTGCCGGTAACCCCATGTTCATGAAGCGCGTGGCTGTCACGAGGTGGCCGCTAGGGCATACGTCCCAGTCGCTGCAACGCGTAGTCGATGTACGAGCGATCCACGAGTTCACTCAGATCGACCTTTTGTGCTTGGGCGCCAGTTCGCAGGAAGTAATCCTGCTGGAGGGCAAGCTCGGCTTCGTGGATAGTCCCGTTCGGATCGACGCGGCTCATGCTGACGCGGTGCCACATCTCGGGCTGTTTCAGAGGAGTATACTTGGTGAGTACCTGGATGATTTCGTCTTTGTCACCCTCATTCTGAACGAAAGCCCTGTAGTAGTCCCGTTGACCCCGCAAGTGCGCGGTGACAAACCGCCTGATCACTTCTGGCTCCCTGCGGACGATCTCCCCAGAGACGATCAACACTGCCAGGTTGGCCGGCGCTGTGAGCACCTGTCCGACCGGCACCGCGAGCGCGCCCAGGCCGCGGTCCTGTGCGGTGGTCAGTAGCGGCTCGAACATCCAGGCGCCATCCAGCTTGTCGTTCGCCAGGGCTGGCAGCGTATCGGGACCCCGATCTGTACTAGGTCAAAGTCCGCCAGAGACAGCCCGCCCTGCGCCGCTATACGCTCGAGGAACATCTCGGACACTTGGCCGGGCCCAAGGTAGCCAATCCGCAGGCCACGTAAATCGCTCGGCTCCTTGAACCGCCCACTATCGAGCAGCTCCTTGCGGATGACCAATCCTGAGGTCCGGTCGCCCGGGACGACTTCCATCTGTGGGGCGACCAAGCGCATCCCGAGGTCCCGACCCGCCGCGTTGAAGAACGCGGTGCTCGGCGAGCCCGTCGCGAACTGCAGTTCGTTGTTGGACAATGCGGCGATCTGGCTTGCCGCGTCGGCGAACGGCACGACTTCTACGCCGATGCCTTCCTGGTGGAAGTAACCGCGCTCAATGGCCAAGTAAACACCGATCTCCGCGTTGTTTTGTAGAACGCCAACCTTGACGTTTCTGGTCGGGCTCAGCGGCGCGAGGCTCGATGGGCCGCCAGCAGTCGCCTCGGAGAATATGCCGCTAGTCGGTGCTTGCAGAGCCGCGGACGCGCCAGCAGGGGCGCGGGCATCCGCACCGCAGGCAGTCGACAGCACGATAGCTGCGACGGTGGCTGCGAAGTTCAACCTGAACCAGCCCATCGTGCGCTCCATGCGAGGGTAACTCTGGCCAGTAAGGTCGACGGTAGCCTACCCGCTGGTTAAGCGTTCGATAGGCGGAATCGACTATTAATTGGCACCAGTATAGGGTAGAGGGTAAGACTCCGTCTAATTCCAAATCTGACGGAATCCTATGCTGTGATCACATATATCGCGGTCGTGTATCTCTGCTAAAGTTGGGCGGGCGCCAGGCCAGTCCGGCTCTCTTGCTAGGGAGCGTCAGCCTCGATCGTAATATCTATTGTCCGCGACGGTTGCTACCGCACCAGGCTTGGGTCGGGCGAGCCAGCGGTCGCGCAGCACGGTGTTAGGCGTGGCACTATACATCGTGCTGCCGATGCATCTGCTAGCCAACTGGCGCTGGCTTACGGCCACCACAAGTCACTTTCTGGACGCTCTATCCCGGCAGACGCGGCTGACCTACCTGCTAAATGCGAGCCTGTTCGGCGCGCTGACCCTAGTGGTGCTGTCCAGCCTACTGATCGCGGAGATCACGGTGCCGTGGCTCGCCGCGCTCGACAGCAACCATGGCTTCTAGCGTGTGCTACACACTCAGGTATCGAACGCCACGCTCCTGCTCGTGGCGCTGCATTTGGGCGTGTACGCCCCCATGTGTGGTGGCCTTACTGCGCCAGCTCGCAGCGAACGCCACCTATTCTGGACCGCCGGTAGTTGCTGCCATCGGCTGAATGCGTGAGCCGGGAGGAATAGGCGATGCGCCCGTGGCTGCAATCCGCGCGCTGTGTCGGAAGCCGGCTCGCGGTCATCTTGCTGCTAGTCGCCACGCTGTCCTCGGCTACCTACGCTATTGCCGTGTCCCCGCTAGAGGCGCCGACTACCGAGCTGCTGCGCAGGCTGGCCGGAGCACCGCAACCACCGCCGGCGTGCATTGGCCGGCTGCTCGCGGCGGCCAGCACCACGGCGGACGAGGGCGGT
>DATMBI010000364.1:0-5155 GCA_035559375.1 Gemmatimonadaceae bacterium
GTTGCGTTTTGAAGAGAATCCACGCCCCCATCAGCGCCACCACACCCCCTAGCAGAGGAGCTCGTGCTGCAACGGAGTATGCCAGTGCGGCCGCGATTCCGTATCCGCGTATTTCCTCACCTCGGCTCAGGAAAGTCACGTACAAAAGCGCTGGGAGCAGCATCCCCAGCAGCGCACCTCCGAAAAAGATCCCCCACTGATCCACGCGGACGATTCGCCACCACCCCTTCCAACGTTCCCTCGCCTCAGCGCTCGGTGCGAACACATAACCAGTGTGCGCCAACCCCACCCGGGACCCCCCGACAGCGGCCGGAATGTATCCGGCGATCTGTCCCATGCCGTAGCCTTTGTCACGCGCCCAATTCGACAGCGTGATGTTGATGACGCCGCCCGCGCCGCTGAAGGCAGCGAGGGCACCCACCAAGAAGAGATCGGTGCCCGCCGGAAAAAAGGTGAAGCTCCCGTGCTCGGGGTCGAAACCCAGGAGTCCGCTGGCACCGGCTATCCAAGTGGCCGGTGCAACGAAAAGGAGCGCTAACACCACCATGCTACCCACGACGACGGCCACCATCACCCAGTTGAGCAACTCCAAAGTGCGCTCGATGCGTCGCCCCACGAGCAGAATGGCTACGCAGGCGAGGAATGTCGCTACGCCGATCGAGTACACAGCTTCGGCGTCCTCGACGCCGGCCACTCTCTTCGTTCCGAGAAAAAAGAACGCACCGGACGCGGCACCGGCCCAGGCGGGCCACCCCACTTGCAAGAAGTACAGCAAGGCATAGAACCACGCCCAAAACGCCTTGCCAGGGTACGTGCGCATGAAACCAGTGCAAGCCGGCTCCCCAGTCGCCATCGTGTAGCGCATGAGTTCTAAGTTGAAGACAGTCTGGAGAGCAGCTGCGAGTGTGGTCACCCAGAGCAGGGTCAATCCGTGGCGCACGAAGGCGGCGGGCCCAAGCAGGTACTCGCCACTTCCGATCGAAGCGCCCAGCACTATCACCCCTGGCCCCACCACACCCAACCACTGGAGCCCACGTGGCTGCGGTGGGCGAGGAAGCGCAGCTTCGTGCCATGGTTCCAATCCGTCGTGCGCCGTCGGTTTCCTCGAGGTATTCACTAATTACTCCCTTGTGGCGGTGTAGCCTGAATGGCCCCGCGCGCAGCGAATTGCAAGACCAGCCCTAGTTCCGCAGTCCTGTCCCGCTAGCCAAACTTGATACGTGATGCACCTCCCTTCCCGTGGATATCCCGAGGTAGTCAGGAAGCTGCTGGCCGTCCCCTCGGTTGACCTGGGCCGCTTGCCGACTCCACTAGAAGAGGCCACGCGGCTGCGCAACGCGATAGGCATGGGCGCTAGACTGTTCGTCAAGCGCGACGACGCGCTCCCCTTCGCATGCGGCGGGAACAAGGTGCGCAAGCTCATGCTCGTGGCAGCAGCGGCGCTGGCCGAGGGCGCCGACACTCTGATCACGTGCGGAGGCGTACAATCCAACCACTGCCGGGTGACAGCTGCCACAGCTGCCCGACTGGGGATGCAGTGTTGGCTCGTTCTGGACGGCGATCCACCCACCCGGCCCTCGGGGAATTACCTGTTGGACCAGCTCTACGGAGCTGAGGTAGTGCACGTAGCTGCACGCAGCGAGCGCCAGCCTCGAATGGAAGAACTGGCAGCTCGGCTGCGCCGCGAAGGCCGCCGCCCCTTCGTCGTACCGTTAGGTGCGTCCACCCCGCTGGGTGCGTTGGGACTGGCCCGCGCAGTGGGCGAGCTGCCAGCACAAGGTCTCGTTCCCGACGCCATCGTCACCGCCACTTCGTCCGGTGGAACGCAGGCCGGTCTAGTGGCTGGCTGTGCGATCTATGGACTCCCTACCCGGGTCATAGGGATCAGTGCCGACGATCCGGCTGGCGATATCCGGCCCAAAGTCGCTTCCATACTCGGAGGCGTGGAAGCGCTGCTGGAACTCGTGCCAGGTACACTCCGAGCCTGTAGCATAGAAGTCGACGACACTATGGTAGGCGATGGGTACGGCGTTGCCACTGCGGCCTCGCGGGAGGCTCAGCTGTTGGCGGCACGTAACGAGGCACTGCTGACCGAACACTGGTACACAGCTAAGGCCCTCGCAGGTCTCGTCGCGCGAGCCCGGCGTGGAGCATTCCCCGACGGACAGACTGTCGTATTCTGGCACACCGGTGGCGTACCTGCGTTCTTCGCCTGAATCCCAGAGCCGTAACCGATCACCATGCCGATAGCCATTCGCGACCTGGCCACGCTCGCCGACTATCGAAGCTGCGTAGAGCTGCAGGAAGCGATTTGGGGCGCCGGTTTTTCGGAGCGAGTACCCGTGGCGCTCTTGCGCGTCTCCCAGATGCTAGGTGGTGTTGCCGCTGGCGCGTTCGACGGAGAGGGACGGATGGTCGGGTTCGTCTTCGGACTCACGGGAATCCGAGACGGTAGGCTGGTACATTGGTCCGACATGCTCGCAGTCCTCCCGTCTTACCGCAACCAGGGCCTCGGACGGCGCTTGAAGGAGTTTCAGCGAGCGAAGGTACTTACGCTCGGTGTGAAGGCCATGATGTGGACCTACGATCCGTTGGTTGCAGCCAACGCGCACTTCAATATCAACGTGCTCGGAGCGCGGCCCGTGGAGTACGTGCCAGACATGTACGGCTCCGGCACGGGTTCGATACTCCACGGCGATCTTCCCACTGACAGGCTGGTGGTGGAATGGGACCTGTTGCACCCTGCGCCAGGGGCTGCGGGACGTACCGTCCCGGCCGAGGCTTCGCTGCCTGTACTCGGATCGCCGCACGGCGCGGATCAGGTCGCGGACGGCGCCCCTGCTGTCGCCATCGCGATACCGGCGGATTTCGTCGGGCTACGCCTGCAGGACGACCAACTCGCCAGGCGATGGAGGTTGGCGGTTCGCGCGGCATTCCAGCGGCTGCTCGCGCAGGGCTATCGCGTCACCGGCTTCGTCCCAGCACCGAACGGCCCTCATCCGCACTACGTACTCGAACTCCTCGGCGCGGAGGGAGCGTGATAGAGTTGAGACGCATCGTGCTGCGCGAGATCCGGCTTCCCTTGCGCGAAACTTTCAGAATATCGTCGGGAGCTGTGAGCCAGCGGCGCATCCTTCTGCTGGAGCTGCATGACGCGAGCGGGGTCTCTGCGTGGAGCGAGTGCGTAGCTGGCGAGGTGCCTAACTACTCGCCGGAGACCGTGGATACGGCTTGGCTCGCGATCGTGCACTGGGTCGCGCCCAGAGTATTGGGACGCTGTTTCGAAGCTCCGGGTGACGTACACCCGGTGCTGGAGGCGGATTTCCGCGGCCACCGTATGGCCAAAGCCGCAGTGGAAATGGGGATGTGGGTCTTGGAATCGCTGCAGCTGGGCCTACCGCTAGCTCGTCTGTTGGGCGGCACGCGAAACCGGATCGCCGTCGGTATTTCGTTAGGTATCCAGCCCGATCCCCTCAGCTTAGTGGCGAGAGTTGCCGAGGCGTGCCACCGCGGGTACCGCAAGATCAAAGTAAAAATAGCGCCCGGCGCCGACGTGGAGTGGCTTCGAGCCGTGCGCGAGGCGTTGGGTCACTCGGTTCCCCTGATGGCGGATGCCAACAATGCCTATACGCTGGACGACAGCGATCGCCTAGCAGCGCTCGACGACCTGGATCTCATGATGCTGGAGCAGCCGCTGGCATGGGACGATCTCGTGCGGCACGCCGAACTGCAGCGCCGCCTGCGAACAGCGATATGCCTCGACGAATCGATCACCTCGCTGGAACGAGCTCAGGACATGGTGACTCTAGGAAGCGGTCGAATCGTGAATATCAAGCCAGGCCGGGTGGGTGGTTTTTCCCAATCGTTGGCCGTACACGACTACTGCCAGTCGGCCGGAATACCGGTGTGGTGCGGGGGAATGCTGGAAAGCGGGATCGGACGCGCCTACAACGTGGCTCTAGCCTCGCTTCCTAACTTCACCCTACCTGGCGATATCTCGCCTAGCGAGCGCTATTGGGAACAGGACATCGTCTATCCCGAGTGGCGAATGGACCGCGAGGGCAATATCGCCGTTCCCCTCGATCGTCCAGGCTTAGGGATAGAGGTAGACCGGGAGCGCATCGAGGCTTTGACAGTGCGGAGCGAGGTTGTAGAGCTCCGATGAGCCAGAGTGGGCTGCGGACCGCGAGCCGGATCCTCGACCTCTTTTCCGAGGAGGAACGAGACTACCTGGTCTCGCTACGTCGTGCTCTCCACCGCAATCCCGAGCTGTCCTGGAGGGAGGAACGAACCGCGGCCGCGCTCGAAGAAGCGCTCCACTGGGCCGGTGCGGCCGATGTACGTCGCGTCGCCGGTACCGGAGTGGTAGGCAGCATCCCTGGGTCGCAGCGGAGCACGCACCGCGTGGCTGTTCGCGGCGATATAGACGCGCTGCCGATTCAGGAAGCCAATTCGATTCCGTTCGCATCCGAAACGCCAGGCGTAATGCACGCCTGCGGTCACGACATACACGCGGCTTGGACAGTGGGAGCCGCACGTTTGCTGCGCCGTCAGCCAGCACTTTGCGACACGACCGTGGTCTTGCAGCCCGCGGAGGAGGTGGGCGAGGGGGCTCGCGCCATTCTGGAAAGCGGGGTTTTGGCGGGTGTGGCCGCCATCTTCGGGGGTCATGTGGACCGGCGCTTCGACGTGGGCGAGGTGGTGGTGCAGCCCGGTCCAATGGCGGCCGCTGCTGACAGCTTTCGCATCGTGCTTCTCGGAAAGGGGGCGCACGGAGCGCGGCCACACGAGGCTGCCGATCCAGTTGTCGGTGCGGCGGCACTGGTCCAGGCGCTCCAGACAATAGTCGCGCGGCGGCTCGATCCGGCCCACCCTGCCGTGGTGACTGTCGGCGCGATACACGGTGGTGAGGCGCCTAACGTGATACCAGAAGAGGTGGTCTTGGAGGGAACGTTGCGCGCCACTATACCAGAGGTCCGGGAGCTCGTCCATGCCGAGGTGAGGCGCTTGGCCCACGGAGTCGCCGCCACCTACGGCCTCGAAGTCACAGTCGATATCGAACACGGCCCACCCCCTCTCATCAACCATCCCGAGGCGACGCTCTGGGCGCGCGAGGCCGCCCTAGAACTCCTGGGCGCCGAAGCACTACGCCCGT
>DATMBI010000365.1:0-6745 GCA_035559375.1 Gemmatimonadaceae bacterium
CACGAGGACGATATCCTCATCCAAGGAGTGGTCGTGGGAGTCATCCGCCGCTACTGAGCAGAGGCCCTCCGGTACGCGGCACGCATTCGTTCCAGAGCGAGCGCGGCGTGCCCTCTTTCGATGGCCTGGCGCGATCTTGCCAGACCGTCCGCCAAGTCTCGGGCGAGGCCCGCCACCAGTAGCGCCGCTGCCGAATTGAGCAGCACGGCCGCCGTGGCTGCAGGAGAACCCTTGCCCGCTAACACTTCGAGTATGAGCCTAGCGTTTTCCTCCGGCGAGCCGCCAGCGAGATGCTCGGGTTCGAAGCGAGGAAAGCCCAGCTCGCTGGGATCCAACGTCCAGCGCCGGATCTCGCCGGACTTTACCTCGACGACGTGCGTCTGCCCCAGCGGAGAGATCTCGTCGAGTCCCGGTTCACCGTGCACGACCAGTGCGTGCTTAGTGCCCAGAGCCGCGAGCGCACCGGCCATGAGTTCCAGGCGCCCCCTCTCGGCTACCCCGACAACTTGCCGCACGGCGCCGGCCGGATTGGCAAGTGGCCCGACGATATTCATCACCGTTTGCACCGCAAGCTCGCGGCGCACAGGACCGACGTGCTTCATGGCCGGATGCATTGCCGGAGCGAACATGAACACGATGCCGGCCTCTCGAAGCACGCCACCCAGTTTGTCCGGACTGACATCCAACGGTATCCCCAGCGCCTCCAAGACGTCAGCACTGCCGCACCGAGATGTGAACGATCGGTTGCCGTGCTTGGCAATTCTCGCCCCAGCACCGGCTGCTACGAACGCCGCACCCGTCGAGATGTTGAACGTAGGAACCGCACCTCCGCCAGTGCCGCACGTATCCACTAGTTCTTCGGGTCGTTCTGCATCGATTCGCAACATCGCAGCTCGCAGCGCTTGCGCGACGCCAGCCACTTCCTCGGGAGTCTCGCCCTTCACGCGCAAGCCCATCAGCAGCGCTGCGACCTGGGCCGGCGTTGCCTCCCCGTGCATGATCTGTTCGAAGGCAGCCCTCGCTTCGCCGAGTGACAGGCTGCGACCTTCGGCCAGCCGCCGGATGGCGAGCTGAATACCTTCAGGCCTCATCTATTGCGGCCAGAAGACGTTCCGGGAGGCGCGCCCGGGTAGCTATCAACGCAATGACCAGACCGAGCAGCCTAACGCGCTCGACGTCTTCCTCTATGAAAACGCCCCGCTTCGCCCGATTGGTCAGATTGACGACGCCCACCAGTTCTCCGTGGTATATGAGCGGAAAGCTGATGAAGGAACCTGTGGTAAGGTACTCGTCTTTCAAGAGGGGATGCATGGCCCCATCGGCGGCATCTTGCACTAATAGTGGTTCGCGCGTCTTGGCTACGATACCGGCTACGCCCTTGCCGAACGGAGTGCGTAGACCTAGGCGAATGTGAGGCAACAAGCCGCGAGCTGCTGCGAGATATAGCGTATCCGGTTCGGGCGCGCGCAGCATGAGAGAGCAGCGCTGGGCCTGTAGATCGTCCCCCACTAGCGCTAGCAGCCCGTCTACCAGGGTGTGCGGGTCGCTCGTCACGTTATCCAGTGCCAGCGCTCTCTCGATGAGGTAAAGCGTACGCGTTTTCTGGCGCAACGCTTCGTGGCGACGGTGCAGCTCTACATGTGCCTGCTCGAGCTGAGCGATGGCAGCGGTGAGCTGCTGCTCCAGCGACTGTGCTCGGTTGGTAGCTCGGCGAGCCGCCTCCGCTGCCTGGCTAGCTTCTCGCTCCAATGCCAGGAGCCGGCTCGACTCCGCCGGTATGCTCGATTCAGCACTGGCGCGCACCCGCTGTAGCTCCTCCTCGAGCTCCGCCAGCCTACGGATGTAGTCAGCGTGCACTCGATGAGTGACGTCCTCCAGCGTTCGCACAGCCTCCTCTCGCGCGCTTCGGTCGGCAAAACGAGCATAGGCCAGTTCGAACAGCGCTACGGCCGGGGCGAAGCGTTCGCTTGTGCGCGTACCGAACATGCGCCGTTGCTCGTACAAAGCCAGAACGGCCGTCAGCGTGCCGTCCGTAGTCAGGCCGCGTAGCGAGAGAATGCCACCGTCGGAAAAGGGGTTCAAGCCCAACAGTCTGGCGTATTCGGCAGAGCGGTCCCCGAGGTCCACGAATTGAGAACCTCCGCTCAGAAGCGTGCGCGCCACTGGCGGCAGGTGATCGAAGGCAGTGTCTATGCGAGTCCTATGCACCGCCCCATTCGTCGGTATCAGCCGTTCGCGCAGCATCTGGTGGCGCCCGTCGTAACTGAATAGGCCGAGGATCGCCGATCGGTCGCTGTCCGCGAGCGCCTCTCCCAACGCGACCAGCGCACCTTCGAGGTCGCGCGCCACCGTGAGCGCATACGCTAGCGATGACAGGGAACGTGTGGACATGCCGTTGGGCTCGTTTTGCAGGCGCACAGGCCAGCCGGACCACCTAGCGATCGCGGCGTGCGCGCAATGTGACGAGCTAGTCGAATGTGTGTCAATTGCAGCGCCACCGATTGCTTGACTTACTTCGTCGAGGGGCTAAGTTCACTTGCGATGACGGCGCGTACTGTGCAGCTAGTGCTGCACTATGACGGCACCGCCTTCGCTGGCTGGCAGCGGCAACCGGGCCGGCGAACAGTACAGGGGGAGCTAGAGCGAGTGCTGGCGGAGCTGTGCGGGGAGCGGGTTGTGGCGCTCGCCGCCGGGCGCACCGACGCCGGCGTACACGCTAGAGGACAGGCAGTTGGTGTCAGGGTGCCCACCAAGTGGAGCGCCGCCACTTTGCGCCGGGCGTTGAACGCCAAGTTGCCCGATGACGTTTGGGTGGCCGCCGCCTACGAAATGAAACCCGAATTCCATCCTCGGTACAGTGCCACTTCCCGTCGCTATGCCTACTACATAGGCACCGACGAAGAAGCTTACTCTCCCTTCCGCAGGCGCACTGAGTGGCCTGTGTTGCGCCCGTTGTCGAGGACGTTGCTCGACGCGGCTGCGGCTCACCTGCTCGGTGAACATTCCTTCGTGGCTTTTGCCGTGAGGGGTAGTGCTTCCGTAAGGCCTCACCCCCGTTGTACCGTGTACGCAGCTCGATGGCTGGACCGCCCTGGCGGTCTGGTCTTCGTGATCGAAGCCAACCGTTTTCTACATCACATGGTACGGTTCCTAGTGGGAACGATGGTGGAGGAGGCTAGCGGCCGAAGGGACGAGGGTTCGACGGCGAGGCTCCTCGCGGCGACTTCCAACGACGAGGTTTCGCCTCCTGCTCCGGCGCACGCGCTGGTGCTGGAACGGGTTACATATCCGGCAGCGCTTTACGTGGACACGCCATGAAGATCTATCTGGCGACGGCGTCCTTCGACGACGCGCGGTGGGCCGCTGGCTGCGGTCTGCTGGACGGACTCCTGGTCGCCCCTTCGATGGTCGAAAGCAGCGCTAGCACCGCCGCGCGCGCGGTGGAGCTGTCACGACTTTTTGCGATCCCGGTGATCCTGTCGCTGGCAACGCGCGATGCAAGCCTTCTCTACAGCGAAGGCAAAGAGGTCGCGCGCGAGTGCGACGACGTAGTTGTGGACTTCCCCCTCGGTGCAGACACCATCGAAGAGCTGCACCGTGCCACTGTGGACGGCGTATCGGTTGCGGCTAGCATGGTCTTCACGTCTGCACAGGCGCTTCTGGCTGCCAAGGCTGGCGCAGCGGCTGTCTTGGTGCACATCCCCGTGCTAGAGGCGCAAGGGCAAACGGCTGCAGCGGCACTGGGAGAGATGCGCCGCATCTTCGACATCCACAGAATGGAGTGCGAGATAGTGGCGGTCACACCGAGTAGCGCGGGAGAAGTCAGCGTGTGTGCGGCTGCGGGTGCCGATGCTGTCGTGCTGCAGCCCTCGGTTTTGCGCGATCTTCTCCTTCATCCCCTCGCGGACAGGACGCTGGACGCGCTCCTGGCAGCCACCTCTAGCGGTTACCACCGTGCGAGGTTCCGGTGAGACCTTGGCTCGCTTCCGCCTTTTTGGCTCTGGCTGTGGCCGGATGCCGCGGTTCGGTTCCTGCCGACAGTAGTGCTCAACCTGTAGCACAGAACACGACCGGTTCCTCAGCGCCGGAAGTCTCGCAGTCGCTATCGGCGTCACGGCGAACAGCCATTACCGAGGCTACGGCTCGCGTAGCTCCGGCTGTGGTGACGGTGCAGACGGAGACAGTGGAGCGCGTGCCGGTCGACATCTTCGAGCTGTTCTTCGGAGGCCGCAGTGGCCAGCGCGTCCTACCTGGAATCGGTTCCGGCTTCGTCATTCGTTCCGATGGCATAATCATCACCAACGCCCATGTGGTAGCCGGTGCGTCGCGGATATCTGTCATGATGCGCGACGGCACGACTTACCCCGCCCGGCTACTGGGGTCGGACGAAACGAACGACTTGGCGGTGCTGAAAATCGAGGCTCGTGGCTTGCCGACGGCCCCGCTGGGTAACTCCGACGACATAGTCATCGGTGAATGGGCTATCGCAATCGGCAACCCCTTCGGCTTCGTGATGGGCAATAGCGAGCCCAGCGTCACCGCTGGTGTGGTGAGCGCTACGGGACGCAACCTCCTGGCCAGTGCCGAGGGTGGCGGTCTGTACGTGGACATGGTGCAGACTGACGCCGCCATCAACCCAGGCAACTCTGGCGGCCCGTTGGTCAATGCCAACGGAGAAGTAATTGGCGTCAACAGCTCGATCTACTCGCCCAGCGGTGGCTCCGTGGGAATCGGATTCGCGATTCCCATCAATAGGGCGCGTCGTGTAGCGGAGGACCTCATCGAGCACGGAGAGGTGCGCCGCCCTTGGATAGGGGAGCTCTTGCGCACCGCAGTGTCCGACAGTCCGAGAGATGTCATCACTTCGGGAGTAGTGCTGCGAGGTGTAGTCCCGGGCTCGCCCGCTGAACGTGCCGGTCTGCAGGCAGGCGACCGCATCGTAAAAGCGAAGAATCGTGTTCTCCGCAACGTGTTCGACTGGGAGGCTGTACGCCTTACGCTGCGGGTCGGTGAAACCGTCCCTCTCGTAGTGAGGCGCGGCGAGCGTGAATTCACGGTCAGCGTGACAGTGGCCGATAGGCCAGAGGTAAGTGCGCCCAAGGTGACGGTACTGCGTGAGATCGAGCTAGTTACTCTGACACCAGCGATTCGCGTGGAACGCGGAATCAGAAGCCGTCAGGGTGCACTGGTTACCAGGGTCAGCGACCGGGTGCGAGATGAAATCGGTTTGGATGTGGGAGATGTCATCGTACAGATAAACAACTTGCCGATCGCCAGCGCCGCCGACGTAGCCGCTGCGTTACAGCGATTGGGCCCCCGCTCCGTGATCAGGATCGCCTTCGAACGCCGCGGGGTTCTTTACTACACTCCTGACCTGGTGCTGCGGTGACCGTGTCCGGTGAAGCTTGGTCGTCGCCGCTGGTCGAGCGCTACGCTTCCCGCGCGATGCTGGCTATCTGGTCACCCGATCGCCGCTACGGGCTGTGGCGCCGCCTGTGGCTAGCCCTGGCAGAAGCAGAACAGGAGCTGGGCGTGCCGATTCCAGATGCAGCACTCGCTCAGATGCGCGCTCACCTGGACGTCATCGACTACGACCGGGTCGCATACTACGAACGGCGCTTCAAGCACGACGTGATGGCCCACGTGCACGCATTCGGCGATGTCGCTCCGGCGGCGCGACCGTTCATCCACCTAGGAGCAACGAGCGCCTTCGTCACCGACAACGCCGATATCATCCTCATGCGCGATTCCCTTCTGCTGTTGCGGGATCGCCTTCTGCAACTTGTCCGAGTCCTGGCGACCTTCGCCAGGAAGTGGCGCGATCAGGCGACGCTCGGCTATACCCACTTGCAGCCAGCGCAGGTCACCACCGTAGGGAAGAGGGCAACGCTCTGGATATACGACTTCGTACTGGATCTCCAGGAAGTGGATCGCATAGCGCGTTGGCTGCCCTTGCGCGGCGTCAAAGGTACCACTGGTACGCAGGCTAGCTTCTTAGAGCTCTTCGAGGGTAACCACGGGAAGGTGCGCGAGCTAGAACGGCGCGTAGTGGCGGCCATGGGCTTCGAAAGTGCGGTCCCCGTCGCAGGCCAAACGTATACCCGCAAGCTGGACACCTTGGTGATGGACGCTGTGGCCGGAGTGGCAGCCAGCGCCAGCAAGTGGAGCGGTGACATCAGGGTCCTCCAGGCATTCGGCGAACTGAGCGAGCCATTCGACTCGGAGCAGATCGGGTCGTCTGCCATGGCTTACAAACGCAACCCCATGAAGTCGGAGCGGATCGCCTCCCTGGCCCGCTGGGTGCTTTCTCTCAGGCAGAATGCACCGCATACGCACGCGACCCAGTTCCTGGAGCGTACTCTCGACGACAGCGCTGCCAGGCGACTCTACGTACCGGAAGCCTTCTTGGCCACCGACGCCGTTCTCTTGCTCGGGCTCGCGGTGGCGCGCGGCTTACAGGTCCACGTGCCTACGATCCAAAGGCGACTCGCGAACGAGCTCCCCTTCATGGCTACCGAAGCGCTCTTGATGCAGGCAGTCAAAGCAGGCGGGGATCGGCAGGAGGTACACGAAATCATTCGCCAGCACAGCCTAGCCGCAGCTGCCGCTATGGAGGAAAAGGGTGCTCCTAACGACCTGCTGGAGCGGTTGGCTGGCGACCCGAGGTTCCCTCTCCGGGACACTCCTTTGCACGAACTACTGCGCCCCGATCGGTTCTATGGTAGGGCTCCACAGCAAGTGGACG
>DATMBI010000366.1:0-4542 GCA_035559375.1 Gemmatimonadaceae bacterium
CGTTGACCGGCACAGGCTTGAGTCGGGCGATCACTCGCTCCGTGATGTCGAGATTGCGATCCGCCGCAACGATCACTCCCACATCGGCACCCACGTCGAAAATGAAGGTGTAGCCCTCCTCGTTGCGGATCTTGTCCAGCACCTCGCGAATCTGGTCCATCAGAGGCTGCACCAGCTCCATCTGACGCCGCTGCATATGCTCGTCCAGCTCGTTCACCCTCTGGTCGAACTCCGCCTGCTTGTCGCGCAACGCCTTCTCCCTCTGATCCCGCTGTTGCTGGCTCAAAGATGGCTGCGCCTTCTGGTATTCGTCGAACAGAGCGCGCAACGAATCGGACAGCCGCTGAACCGTGCCCTGAGCCTGCTCCCGTTCCTTAGCCAACTGCGCCTGAATCTCCGCCGCACCCGGGGCCCGCTGTAGGATCACCTGGGAGTTGATGTAGGCGAACTTGGGCACCTGCTGGGCGACCAATCCGTGCGGAAGGCCCACCACTGCAGCCGCGGCCGCTGCTAGACCGTAAGTTCTTACCCAACGTGGTACCATCGATAGCTCCTGGAAGAGAATGACCAGATTTGGGCGAGCCAATCCCACTGGATATTACACCAGTGCGCGCCGCCGTAGCCACGGCAGCAGCACCGACACCGGCTAGAAAAGTTGCCCGAACCGGAAGTGTAGCTGCCACTTCGGCGCCCGCCTACCCTGCGCGTCCAAGCGATCGAGCCCCAGGGCGTAATCCAACCCGAGGGGCCCCAGGGGTGTGACCGTCGAGGCTCCGATACCGACCCCACGGAATAGCCGCGAGGGATTCATTTCACGCACGCGCCGCCAGAGGTTCCCTGCTTCGAAAAAGGTGTTGATGTAGAGCGACTGATTGACTCTGAGACCCAGCTCGGCCGTAGTGGTGAAGAACGCCTTGCCGAACGATGATCGCTGCGCGTTGAAGGAATTCGTACCTGTCACATAACCGTCCGGAGTGATCGAGAATTCTTCGTAACCGCGTAGCCGCTCGCCGTACTGCACACCACCCAGAGCGAATTCCTGAGCGAAGAAGAATGGGCCCGTGTTGCCGAATACGGCACCAGCTCTCGTGGTCAACCCTACCGTGAACACCGCAGGCTGACTCCCAGGAGCGGTGCCCCCTAGCTGCCCCAGTGGGGCAAAGGCACTCATCTCAGCCGTAACTCGCTGGAAGGCGAAATGCCCCCCCAACGGCCCACCGCTGAACGTGCTCCCGATCGTCTGACTGGAGCCACCAGTGGGGAACGGCATGCCCACCCGCGTGTCGCGCGCGTACGTGAGCCCCGCCGACGACCGGAACGACGTACCTCCGAACTCTGCGGCAGTTTGTCCAAGCAGCCCCTGATCCCCGAAGCGTACACCTTCCGCCCCATAAGACACGAAGAGCCGCGACCAAACATCCCAGGGAACCGGGAAACCGATCTGAACCTGGCCACCGGTCCTCAGGCTGCGACCCAGGTCAGCTATGTAGTAACGAGCCAATGTGCGATACAAAGTTATGGAACCCGAAATCATGGACTGCGCCACACGCGGGTCCGAGTAGCTCATGTTGAAGTCGTTGAAGTAACGACCGAACTGCCACTGCAGAGAACCTCGCTTACACTTACCGAAAAGATTTGGCTGATCCAGTCCAATGAAGCCCCCCAGACCCGTACCCTGACCCATCGAGGCCCCGAAATTCACGTTCCCCGTTCGCTTTTCCTTCACCCTGAAAATGATGTCCACGTCGCCCTGCTCGTTAGCACGCCTAGTATCGGGCGGCGGAAGCGGGGTTTCGAAGAAACCGAGGTTGGCTATGCTCTGCCAACTACGGATCAGTCGCTCCTGGTTGAACACATCCCCAGGCAAAATCACCAGTTGATCGCGAATACAGCTCTCGCTCGTGTAGTCGTTCCCGACTATTTCCACGCGATTGATTATTGCCGGAGACTGTTCCTCCACTTCCCAACGCAAGCTGACGTAGTGAGTGGAGTCCGAAGACACCTGTCGCTCCACCACTGGCCTAACCGATGCGTATATGTAGCCATCGTTTGCATACGCTTGACGGACGCGATCGGTAGCCTCCTCCCACCTCCTAGCATCGAACACGTCTCCAGGTACCGGTGTACGCCGGCGCAAGAAGTCGGTGATCCGAGCGGCCAAGGGCCGGTCCTGATGCGCGAACGGGTAGTACGAGCGAATCTCTTCCGACGAGAAATGGCGGCTTCCCACGATCTCGAAATCCCCGACTTTGTACTGAGGCCCCTCGGCCACCCCGAACCTCACTAGCGCCTTACCGCGCTCTTGGTCCACTATGACCGTATCGTGTGTCAGCCGGAAATCGATGAAGCCGCGGCTCGCGTAAAGCCTGGGAATGCGATCGGCCAGATCGCCCGCTAGCGCTTCGTCGTCGAGCTCACCGCGACGCCACCACCAGAAACCTTCTGGTTTGGTCTTCATGACGCCGACTATCTCGCCCTCTCGCAGCCACCGATTGCCCTCTACGTCGATCCCGGACACCGCCAGCCGCGGCCCTTCGGTTACGTGGAAAACGAGAGCTACACCGACATCCACGGCTGTGGTTTCAGCTCGAATGCGCGCGAGATAGAAGCCAGCCTTCTTGTAGACCGAATCGATCCGGAAGATGGCACGCGCCACCTGCGCGGGATCCAGAGGCCTCGCCTCCGGCAGTTCAGCCTGGGCGCGCACCGTCGCCGCCGACACGCGCCGTGGACCACGTACGTCCACACGCTCTAGAAGAGGACGTTCTTGGACAGTAATAGCCAAAAAGGAACGCGACTCGTCTGGAGCCACGTGGCAGGTGAAGTCGACGCGGTCGAAGCTTCCTGTGGCATAAAGCTGGCGCACTGCGCGCTGCACTATCCGGTAGTTCAGCTGCACCCCAGCCACCAAGCCAGCCTCCGCCAACACTGCACCGCTCTCCAACCTCTGGTTCCCACGTACGACGATCGAGTCCGGCACCGCACAGGCACCTAGACTCGGATCCTGCGCAGCGATAGAACGAGCAGATAGCAGCAGCAGTAGCCAGCAATACCTACGAAGCATGCGCCAAATATACACGCACCAGCCGGCCAGGTTCAGCACTCGACCTGGCCGGCTGGTAGGATCGTCGTGGAGGATGCCGTTACGAGTTAGCGCTGGGTGACAGGACCCGGAACTCCAACTTGCTACCGTCAGCAGCAACGTCGATCTCGATCTCGTCACCCTTGGAGAACTCGCCCACCAAGATCTTCTCGCTCAATGGGTCCTCGAGATGGCGCTGGATGGCCCGCTTGAGCGGCCGAGCACCGTACTGCTCGTCGTACCCGTGCTTAACCAGGAAATCGGTTGCCCCCTCCGTGAGTCGAATGGTGAGCTCCTCCTCGGCGAGGCGCTTACGCACGTCCTGCAGCATGATCCCTACGATCTGCTTGATATGCTCGCGCTGCAATGGATGGAACACGATGATATCGTCCAACCGGTTCAAGAACTCCGGATTGAACACCTGCTGTAGCTCCTCCCGCACTCGCTCCGCCATCCGCTCGAAGTTGGCCTTGAAGTCCGGCGCTGTGAAACCAAGGGCCTTGTTCTTGGCTATGTCCTTGGCTCCCACGTTGGACGTCATGATCACCACCGTGTTCTTGAAGTCGATCACCCGGCCGTAGTTGTCGGTGAGATGCCCCTCGTCGAGCACCTGCAGGAGAATGTTGAAAACATCGGGATGCGCCTTCTCGATCTCGTCCAGCAAGACGACGCTGTAGGGCTTGCGACGTACCGCCTTGGTAAGCGTGCCCGAGTCCTCGTAACCCACGTATCCGGGCGGCGCCCCGATGAGGCGCGACACGGAGAATTTTTCCATGTACTCGCTCATATCCACCCGGATCAGCGCCAGTGGATCCGCGAACAAGAACTTTGCAAGTGCACGGGCCAGCTCGGTCTTCCCTACGCCCGTGGGGCCGCAAAAGATGAACGACCCGATCGGCCGCTTGGGGTCCTTGAGGCCGGCACGGCTGCGCCGTATGGAACGTGCGATCGCCCGGATCGCCTCGTCCTGAGCCACGACGGACTGGTGCAGCTCTTCCTCCATGCGGAGCAGCCGTGCACTCTCCTCCTCGCGCAAGCGCGTAACCGGAATCCCGGTCCAACGGCTCACGATGAAGGCTACATCCTCCTCGGTAATAGCGGGCCGGTACGACTGCCTGTGCCGTTCCCACTCCTCCTGCTTCTTCCGAATCTCGCCCTGCAGCTCCCGTTCACGGTCGCGCAGTGCTGCCGCTTTCTCGAAGTTCTGATCGCGTACAGAAGCCTCTTTCTCCGCTGTGATCGCCTCGAGCTGTTCCTTGAGTCGCGCCACCTCAGGCGGAGGAACCTGCGCCGCAAGCCGTGCCCTGGCACCTGCTTCGTCGATGACATCGATGGCTTTGTCGGGAAGGAAGCGATCGGTGATGTAACGCTCCGACAGCTTCGCCGCAGCCACTAGTGTTTCGTCTGGAATCGTGACCCTGTGGTGCTCCTCGTATTTCTTGCGAAGGCCCTGAAGGATG
>DATMBI010000367.1:0-2425 GCA_035559375.1 Gemmatimonadaceae bacterium
CGGGCGGCGTTTCCGGCCCGAGGTGTTGGAGGTGACGGTCAATGGCCGCAGCGTTCACGACGTGTTGCAGATGACCGTGGACGAGGCCATTCGCTTTTTCCCTTTCGAGGACAAGCTCGGCCAGATGCTCTGGCAGTTGCAGAGCGTGGGGCTCGGTTATTTGAGGTTAGGGCAGCCTGCCACCACGTTGTCCGGTGGCGAGGCGCAGCGGTTGAAGATCGCCCGGGAGTTGATAGCCTCCGGGAAGGGCCGGCGTGGCAAGCGCATCTATATAATGGACGAGCCCACCACCGGGTTGCATCTCCAGGATATCGAGCGGCTCGTGCATGTGTTCCAGCGGCTCTTGGACGAGGGTCATACCCTAGTGGTGATCGAGCACAATCTCGAGGTCATCAAGTTAGCCGATTGGGTGATAGACTTGGGGCCCGAGGCTGGCGATGCCGGTGGGAGGGTGGTGGCCATGGGTCGGCCGGAGGATGTGGCTGCCGTGCCGGAGTCGCACACCGGCCGTTGGTTGCAGGAGGTGTTGCGCCTTTAGTGGCCTTCCATGGCCAGTCGCGTTTGGCGGCGCCGTTCTTCTTGGATGTCGCGCACCCAGTGGAGCATCCAGCGTCTGGGTAAAAGGCGGCCTGCTAGGGCCACTGCTTTGTTGGCTAGTCCCGGTGTCACTACGCGTTTGCCGACGAAGAGCGCTTTCAGTCCTGCTTCAGCTACCGGTGCTGCGTCCATCGGGCTAGCGATGCTCGAGCGCGCGCTCCCTAAGATGCCCGCTGTGCGTTGGAATTCCGTACGCACCGGACCCGGGCAGAGTGCTGTTACGCGGATTCCTTGCTGGCGGTACTCTTCGTGCAGCGCTTCGGAGAACGAGAGCAGGAACGCTTTCGAGGCGTAGTAGATCGCCATTACCGGGCCGGGCATGAACGACGAGACCGAGGCCACGTTCAGGATATAGCCTTCGTGGCGCGCCAGCATCCAGGGGAGGATCCGTTTGGTGAGGTGCACTGGTGCGGCGCAGTTCACTGCGATCAGTTCCAGTTCGCGTTCCAGGTTCGTTTCGTGGAAGTAGCCGTGTGTGCCGAAGCCAGCGTTGTTGATCAGGACAGCCAGTCGAGGGGCGTGGGGTGCTAGGGCTGTCAGCACGCGTTCGCGTTCTTCGTAGCGGGCTAGGTCAGCCGCGATCGGGAAGCAGTGTGTTGCGTAGGCTTCGTGCAGGGTAGCGGCTAGTTGGATCAGCAGTTCTTCGCGGCGCGCGACCAGGGCCAGGTCGTAGCCGCGGGCTGCCAGGCCTTCGGCCAGGTGGCGGCCGATCCCGCTCGAGGCGCCTGTGACCAGTGCTAGCGGTGGCCGTGTGTGTCTGGCCATGCGTGCTGCCGGTGCCGTTTCTGTGGCTGGGGTGGTGGTATGTTGCTGCGCGGGCATGCGGGTGTGTTGCGGGTGCACGGCGATAATGCCCGGAGTTGCGTCGTGGCGCCAGTGGTAGGGGGTCCAGTCGCTTGATCGCCGGTTTCGGTGGGGCTAGCTTTCTGGCCGGAATTCCCGAGTAGCTCAGTTGGTAGAGCAGGTGACTGTTAATCACCGGGTCGCAGGTTCGAGTCCTGCCTCGGGAGCTTGTCGTTTTCGGTCTCGTAGGGCGTAGCATTGCACCTCCCTCGTCTGTGGCGGGGGAGGTCGTTTTTTTGCACGTGGCTGGGTAGGGTGGTCGGTGTCGGTGGGTGGTGGTAGTGTATTCGATTCGATTCGGTTCGGAGGACGCGGTGCGCCTTGGCAGCCCATTGCTCGCCAAGCCGGTCTGAGGCGGAGAAGAAGCGCCTGTTCCGGGGAACTCCCGATCCCAGCGATCCGCGCGACATCGCCGAATACGAAGACCTGACCGAGGAGGAACGGGAGCGGATCGACCAGCGGATCTTTCGCCAGGTCCTGACGGATGACCCGGACAAGGTCGAGGAAGAACGTGACGAGGTCGAACGGCTCTTCCGGCTGGCTGACAGCCTCAAGCACCACAAGGAAGCGAAGTTCGCCGAGCTTCTCGCCGTACTCGACTCCTCCGACGTGATCCGCGCGGAGGACGAGAAGCTCCTGATCTTCACCGAACACCGCGACACGCTGGAAAGCCTCGCCAGGCGGCTCGAAGAAAAGGGGTATACGGTTGCCACGATCCATGGCGGCATGGACGTGGACTCCCGCAAGCGAGCCCAACAGCCGGGAGCCTGGGAAAGCGCTACTGGTTCTGCACCAAGCCGACGCTCAACAAGCTCGTCGTCCAGTACCGCCAGCAGCTGGCGAAGGAGAGCTTCGAGGAGGCGATTTTGGAGGACCTTCGCGCCGAGTCGCAGAAAGGCGCAGTGAGCGGCGCGACGTGGCGCGTGATCGTCAACCCCGCCGAGGACCTGCCGGAGCAGAAGTCGCTCACGCTCCTGGTCCTACC
>DATMBI010000368.1:0-6560 GCA_035559375.1 Gemmatimonadaceae bacterium
TGGCGCTTTACCGGGTCGAGGCGAGCCACTATTCCGATGCCGCGAACGCCCTCGGCGAGCCCGAAGCGAATGCGCAACTCACGCTGGAGCTCGGGTGACAGCGGCCGAAAGGCTTCTTCGTCTACGAAGTTCGGAACCGTAAAGACTTTGGTTTGCGAAAGTCCTTCTTCCTCGGTCAACAAGCGCGCAACCGATTCGCTGTTGGCAAGGACACGGTGTGCGAGACGGTACGCGATTCGGTTCGCCGCTACGAGTTCCTTGCGCGGAACCGTGTACCACCAGCGCCGGCTGGCGATCACCCTCGGCACGCCTGCAAGCCTGGCCCAGGGTACCATGAATATGTTGGAGTAAACGTCGTGCGTGTGGAGAACCTGGATCCGTTCGCGCTCGAGCCACCTCGCTATGCGCCAGCCCTGGCGGAGAGCACCATAGCCCAGGAGACTCTTTATCGGAAAATCCACTATGCGGATGCCTGCTTCACGGTAACGCTGTTCCAACGGACCCTCACGGCGGAGGACTAAGGCCGTGAGCTCGAAGCGATCTCGGTCCAGTTTCTCAGCCGTCCGAACAGCGTTCAGTTCCGAGCCCCCCAAACCGAACGAGTCGAGTCCGAAAGCGACACGTATCGGCGAGTTACTGGTCACCGGAGATCTCCTGCCGGAGTGGGAATGGCTCGTGTACAGGCCCCCGGGGCGGCATGAAACGTGATACATTGCCGGGCCAGAAGCGTCCTGTTGGACAAAGCGCGGTTCGTGTCGTGACGAGAGCATGAGGGGCAACCGATGGCAAATGTAAGCGTGTTCGGCCTAGGCTATGTAGGTTGTGTGTCGGCTGCCTGCCTGGCGAAAGAGGGCCACAGCGTAATCGGAGTGGATATAAATCCCATAAAGGTCGACCTGATCAACCAGGGTAAACCCACGGTAGTCGAGGAGGGAATTGGCGAGCTAGTCGCAGCGATGCACGCGGCAGGACGTCTGCGCGCTACGGTCGACACGGTGGAAGCTGTGGCTAGCTCTAGCATCTCGCTGGTGTGCGTGGGCACACCGAGCAAGCCTAACGGCAGCCTGGATCTCAAGTACGTAAAGAAGGTCAGTACGGAAATCGGGGAGGCGTTGAGGAAGAAGAACCGAGGACGGCACGTAGTGGTCGTACGGAGTACAGTGCTACCTGGGACTACGCGCGCCCTAGTGATACCTGCGATCGTTGCAGCCTCGGGCTTGGACGAGGGAAAGGGCTTCGGTGTTGCCATGAACCCGGAATTCCTACGCGAGGGAACCTCCATCAGGGACTTTTACGATCCGCCCTTTACAGTGATCGGCGCGGACGACGAGGATACCGCCACGCAGGTGGCTGCGCTCTACGAACGAATCGAGGCTCCGCTGCACAAGGTCCCGCTGGAGGTCGCGGAGATGCTCAAGTACGCCTGCAATAGCTTCCACGGCTTGAAGGTCGCCTTCGCGAACGAGATCGGTAACGTCTGCAAGGCACTAGGAATCGATTCTCATCGCGTCATGCAGATCTTTTGCCAGGACAGCAAGCTCAACATCTCGCCAGCTTATCTCAGGCCGGGCTTTGCCTTCGGTGGTTCTTGCCTTCCCAAGGATCTGCGGGCGGTAACCTACCGGGCACGCGAGCTGGACATAAGCACACCGGTTCTAGATGCCGTGTTGGAAAGCAACGAACTACAGATCTCGCGCGCGTTCGAAATGGTCATGGCGACCGGTGCCAGAAGGGTGGGCGTGCTCGGACTGGCCTTCAAGGAGGGCACCGACGATCTCAGAGAGTCTCCTATGGTCGCATTGATCGAGCGACTGCTCGGGAAGGGGCTGCAGGTGCTGGTCTACGATCGCGAGGTGAACAGTGCCAGGATCATCGGTGCCAACCGCGAGTTCATCGAACGCGAAGTACCCCATATCTGGACGCTCCTACGACCGACGGTCGAAGAGGTAGTATCGCATAGCGAAACCGTCGTGCTCGGGAACAAGAGTCCCGAGTTCGCAGCCGTCTTGCAGATGCTACGGGATGGACAGCGGGTCGTGGATCTCGCCAGAGTGGCGCCAGAGTTGCGAAGCGACGGGATACGTTACGAAGGGATCTGCTGGTGAGTGACCGCTTGCCCCAAGGCGAACGGGGTAATGGGGCACACGTGCATCGGCTAGAGAGAGGTCGCGTACTCCGGAACGTCTTCAGTAACTGGGCCGCCACGGCGTTCATGGGAGTGCTCGGCTTCCTCATGTCCCCGATCGTCGTGCGCGGGCTCGGCGATGCAGCCTACGGATCCTGGGTGCTGCTGAATTCGCTCGTGGGCTACTTGGGGCTGCTTGACCTGGGAGTGCGCTCGGCAGTCACGAGGTACATCGCCAGGTCGTACGCTACCGGCGATGACGAAACGGCGCGCGGTATTACGTCCACAGCACTGGCCCTCTTCGGAGGAGCGGCAGTTGGCTGTCTGCTGATATCGCTTGGCGTTGCCTGGCATCTGGACAGCTTTTTCAACGTCCCCTTCGAACTCCGGGACCAAGTAAAAACGGCCGCCGTAATTGCAGGTGCTACGATCGGGGCCAGCCTCCTCGGTGGCGTATTCGGTGGCGTCGTGGTGGGTGTGCAGCGCTTCGACCTCAGCAACGCGGCCGAGGTAGCCGTCGGGCTGCTGCGAGCAGGCGCGGTTCTTCTCGCCCTACGCATGGGAACTGGCATCGTGGGTGTCGCTGTGGCTCAGTTCGCTGCTTCGCTAGTGCGCCTCGTAGTCGAAGTAGCCTTGGCATACCGGCTCTACCCTGCCGCTTTGTGGCCCGTTGCACCTCCAACGCTGCCGTTTCTCCGGCTGATAGCGACCTTCGGCTTGGCCAATTTTCTGTTGCAATTGAGCGGGCAGATCGCGCTGTACAGCGATTCCGTCGTGATAGGTGCCCTGCTTCCTGTAGGTATGGTTACCTACTTTGCCATAGCGGGGAACTTGGCCTCGTACACGCGCACGCTGATCGGCGGTATCTCCTACGTCGTTTTCCCGCTAGCCAGTGCGCTGGACGCAAAAGGAGACCGAGCTGCCGTGGTGGATGCTCTCGTCAGAGGGGGGCGCATAGCGACTCTGGTGGTCCTACCGGTGGCGGCGACGTTCCTGGTGCGGGGTGGCGAATTCATAGGCCTTTGGATCGGGCCGGAGTACGGGGCGAGGTCTGGGCCGGTGCTCCAGGTGCTGGCCTTCTCGGTGGCGCTGCAGCCCGGTTTCTCGATTATGACCGTCACCGTGACGGCCCTAGACCGACACCGTCCGCTGGTACCCATTTTCCTCGCGGAGACCATCGCCAACGTCGCTATCAGCATTGTCCTGGTACGGTGGATAGGGATTGTCGGGTCAGCTCTCGGAACTTTGATCCCGCAGCTCGTCACCAGGCTTTCGGTAGGGCCGTGGTACGTGAGGCGTGAATTCGGCATCGAGCGGGCTAAGTATTTGAAAGACGTGTACTTGAGAACTTGGATGTCAGTAATCCCATTCGGCTTGGCATCGCTTTTGATAAAAGAAGTGTGGCCCCCTCGGGGGCTGGTTGTTTTCTTTGCTCAGGTCGTTCTAGCGCTGCCGCTGGCGGCTCTGGGTGCTTGGTGGATTGCCCTCGATGGCCAAGATCGTCATAAGGCCGCACAGATTCTTCGCAACCTGTTGGGACATTCTAGAACGAGGAGTGCTCGATAGACCCTCTGTGGGCGGTGGGCAACAGCACTGCTTCGCGGACGCTACAGATTTTTATGGCAGCGACTCTCAAAGTGGTGATCTTTTGCGGCGGGCAGGGGCTTCGCATTCGCGAAGTGGCCGATGACGTCCCGAAGCCGCTGGTGTGCATCGGGGGCGAACCGGTATTGATCCACCTGATGCGCTACTATGCGCACTTCGGGTATCGCGACTTTGTGCTTTGCATTGGTTACCGGGGCGACGCGATCCGCGGATACTTCAGCCGCCAGGAAGGTGCCATCCCAGGCCAGTCGCCCGACACGATCTTGCTCACTTTGGCCCAGCCGGCACCGTGGCAAGTGACTTTCGTGGACTCAGGGGTGGACGCTTCGATCGGCGAACGCCTGCTTGCTGCTCGATCGGTTCTGGACGACGCCGATGTTTTCCTGGCGAACTACGCTGACGGGCTGACCGATTTGCATCTCCCGAGCTATGTCGGCGCAGCCATTTCGTCCGGTGCCACGGCTACGTTCATAGCTGTGAGGCCGAACCTCACGTATCACTTCGTGGAAAGCGATGCTGGCGGTCGTGTCGTGCGTATGGGCCCCATTGCGTCCGAGCTATGGATCAACGGTGGTTACTTCGTATTTCGCAGGGAGCTATTCGACTCTATGCGAGACGGAGAGGATCTCGTAGAGGAACCGTTCCGGCGACTCATCGGGGCCGGCCAACTGCGCGTGCATCGCTACGGCGGTTTCTATGCGTCCCTGGACACACTCAAGGACAAGGTGATGCTGGATGGCCTCGTAGCTTCCGGTAAGGCACCGTGGGAACTATGGCGCTCTTTGCCGGCGGTCGTGTAAAGGCGTGAGAAAGGTTCGTAGCTCCTCGGGTCCGTTGCGCATTTCGATAGATCGGCGGGGCAACGCCGCTTTGGACGTCTTGTGTCTCGGGGCGCATCCTGACGACATCGAAATCGGCTGCGGAGGCACCCTCATGTGGCTTCTGAGGAACGGTGTGCCGGTACGTTGCCGATGGGTGGTATTCAGCGGTAGCGCTGCAAGAGCCGCGGAAGCACGGGCCAGTGCCGAGCACATTTTGGCGCGGGCCAGCGAGAGTAGCATCGATGTCTACGATTTTCGGGACGGCTTCTTTTTCGCAAGTGCAGCCGACATCAAAGAGCGATTCGAGCGAATCAAGTCCGACTTCGAGCCCGATGTCGTCTTCACTCACTGTCGTAACGATCGCCACCAGGATCACCGCCTGTTGGCGGAACTTACCTGGAACACGTTCAGGAAGCACCTGATATTGGAATACGAGGTTCCGAAGTATGAGGGTGACCTCGGACATCCGAATTTTTACGTACCGCTGTCAGCAGCACTGGTGCGCTCCAAAGTGCGCCACCTGCTGCGCCATTTCCCGTCGCAGCGCTCCCGCCGCTGGTTCGATGCGGGCACCTTCGAGGCGCTGATGCGGTTGCGCGGAATCGAGTCCGGGGCCATGGAGGGATTCGCCGAAGCCTTTCACGCCGCGAAGCTAGTTGCGGGAGCGGTAAAGTAGCGTGACACCGAGGCTGTCGATCGGGTTGCCCGTGTACAATGGCGAGCGCTATCTCGCTCAAGCCCTGGATTCGCTGTTGGCACAAACCTTCCGCGACTTCGAACTGATAATTTGCGACAACGCCTCGACCGACTCTACTGCGGAGACATGCAAGCGCTACACCGAAGCCGATGCGCGTGTGCGCTATCATCGGCACCGCAGCAACATAGGTGCAGCCCGGAACTTCCAGAGCACATTGCAGTTGGCCAGGGCACCTTTGTTCAAATGGGCGTCGGCTGACGATCTCTGTCTTCCGGAATTCCTGGAACGCTGTGTGGCGGCTCTGGGAGAAGACCCTGATGCCGTGTTGGCCTTTCCTAGCACCGTGCTCATCGACGGCGACGGGAAGTTGCTCGACTCCTACGAGGATATAGACGTTCGTGACGACACGCCTGTGGCGCGCTTCGACCGAGTCCTGTCGACAATCGGGCGCTGCAACGCGCAGTACGGCGTGACGTACACGGACGCATTGAGACGCACGGGAGGAATGCGTTCCTACAACGGTGGGGATGTAGTGCTCTTGGCAGAGCTAGCCCTGTACGGAAAGCTGGTGCGACTTCCAGAGCGCCTTTTCTGCCGCCGCATGCATCCCTTGGCATCAAGCGCGATGGACGACAGGCAGCGTGCCGAGTTCTACAATCCCGGGCATGGCGAGCGCATGGAGATGTACAGGTGGAAGATGGCTGCTTCCCTCCTGGCTGTTGCTTGGCGAGTGCCCGCAGGAATAGCGGCGAAGTATCGCACACTCTCGGTGGTGCTACGTCATTTACGCTGGGCTAGATACGAGCTCTGGCGCGAACTGCGAGACAGAGTGCGGTACTTGTGGCGGCGCAGGTGGCGGCAGTCGGGGTGGGGTGCAGCCGCTAGGTCGCGCGGCCGCGTTGTCTAGCCCTGAACCTGCATCCTCATGGCGTCGATGCGAAACGATAAACCTGTCCTGGTTACCGGAGCTGCTGGCTTCATCGGGTTTCACCTCGCTCGGCGACTTCTGGAGAACGGTCGCCGGGTGGTGGGGATAGACAACCTGAACGAATACTACGACCCCGCGCTGAAGCGGGCACGGCTGCAGCAGCTGTTGTCACACACCGGCTTCGAGTTTCTGAAGCTGGATCTCGTGGACAAGCACGCGCTGGAAGCGTTGTTCAGCCGCTTCCAGTTCGCCGAGGTGGCTCATTTGGCGGCTCAAGCGGGAGTGCGCTATTCACTGGAAAACCCTCATGCGTACGTGGAGAGCAACGTAGCTGGCCTGGTGAACGTTCTGGAGTGCTGCCGAGCTAGCCAAGTTGGACATCTC
>DATMBI010000369.1:0-6389 GCA_035559375.1 Gemmatimonadaceae bacterium
AGGATCGCGAACTGAAGTACCGGCTCTTCGAGCAGCTAGACGAGCTGCTGCCGCCTGGCGCCATCTTGGCTTCCAACACTAGCTCCATCTCCATTACCGCACTCGCTGCCAGAACGGGCAGGCCGGAGGCGGTGATAGGGATGCACTTCATGAACCCGGTGCCAGTGATGTCGCTGGTGGAGATCGTGCGTGGGCTGGCCACCGCTCCGGAGACAGTGCAGCGCACTGTTGATTTGGCGCGTACGCTCGGCAAGACGCCGGTAGAGGTGAACGATTCGCCGGGCTTCGTTTCCAATCGGGTTCTGCTCCCCATGATCAACGAGGCAATCTATTGCTTGATGGAAGGTGTGGCGCAGCCCGAGGCTATCGACACCGTAATGAAGCTGGGGATGAACCACCCCATGGGTCCGTTGGCTCTGGCCGACCTCATCGGACTGGACACTTGTCTCGCGATTCTCGAGGTGTTGCACGACGAGTTGGGTGAGGACAAGTATCGTCCCTGTCCTTTGTTGCGGCGCTACGTGGCGGCCGGTTGGTTGGGCCGCAAGAGTGGCCGCGGCTTTTACCGTTACGAGAGCTGACCCATGCGGTCCGCAGCCTGCTGATCGCTCATGCCTTGGGCCATCGTTCCGCTGACCGAGGAGCAGCGCGCCATACAGGAGACCGCGCGCGAGTTCGCGCGCAACGAGCTGGCACCACACGCAGATCGCTGGGATCGGGAGAGCTTTGCCGAGCCCTCGCTGGCCACCAAGCTGGGGGCGTTAGGCTTCATGGGGATGCTGGTCCCGGAGCGGTACGACGGGTTGGGTCTGGACAGCGCTAGCTATCTCGTGGCACTGGAGGAGATCGCGGCCGTAGATGCCTCCACAGCGCTACTGATGAGCGTGCACAACTCGCTCGCTACCCAAATGTTGCTGCGCGTCGGAACGGAGGAGCAGAAGGAGCGCTTTCTGCGCCCTCTGGCAAGAGGCGAGAAGATCGGAGCATTCGCACTTTCGGAGCCTGAGGCGGGTTCGGACGCGGCATCGCTACGTACCCAGGCCATCCGCCAGGGCGATCACTGGATCCTGGAGGGAGTGAAGTCGTGGGTGACCAACGGCGACCGGGCAGGCGTTATCCTGGCGATGGCACGCACGGACACGCCTAACGAGCGTCGTGGAGCGCGCGGGATCGGGACCTTCATCGTGACCCCGGACCTTCCAGGGTTTCGTGTGGGAAAGAAAGAGGACAAGCTGGGTCTGCGCGCTTCTCCTACCGTCCAGCTGATCTTCGACCGCATGACGGTTCCGGCCGAGAACTTGCTCGGAGAGCCAGGCAACGGGTTCGTTCAGGCGATGCAGGCTCTGGATTTCGGGCGCCTGGGGATCGCCGCCCAAGCCATCGGGATCGCGCGGGCAGCGCTGGAATACGCCGCTAGCTACGCAGCCGAGCGCCGGCAGTTCGGCAAGCCGATAAAGGAGTTCCAGGCGATCCAGTTCAAACTGGCCGACATGGCAGCGCGCGTCACGGCGGCACGTGCTCTGCTTTACGCTGCGGCTGCCGCCAAGGAACGAGGCGAACCGATTACGCAGTTCGCTGCGATGAGCAAACTGATTGCCAGCGAGACTGCCGTGTGGGTGACTACCCAGGCTATCCAGATTCTCGGTGGCTACGGGTACGTGCGAGACTACCCAGTGGAGCGCTACTTCAGGGATGCCAAGGCCACGGAGATTTACGAGGGGACGTCGGAAATACTGCGCATCGTGATCGCGCGCGAACTCTATGCGCGCAGATAGTCACTCTGCGGAGCGCCCAAGGATCGGCGACCCGCTGCAAACTCAGAACAACGATTCTTTACGGAGACGATGAAGATCTTCGAAACCATCGCCGAAATGGGCCACGAACAGGTGGTCTTCTGCCATGACAGGTCCAGCGGATATCGTGGCATCATTGCCATCCACGATACCACACTCGGCCCGGCACTGGGCGGGACGCGGTTCTGGAACTACGCCTCCGACGAGGAAGCGCTCAGAGACGTGCTGCGGTTAGCGAAGGGGATGACTTACAAGAATGCGGTGGCTGGGTTGAGCTTAGGCGGGGGGAAGGCGGTCATCATAGGCGACCCGAGCACGACTCGCAGGGAGATGCTGTTCCGCGCCCACGGGCGCTTCGTGCAGTCGCTCGGCGGTCGCTACATCACTGCCGAGGACGTGGGCACGAGCACTGCCGACATGGACTTCGTGCACATGGAAACCGAGTACGTCTCGGGCCTCCCGGAGCGTTCGGGGGACCCTTCGCCGGTGACTGCGCGCGGGGTGTTCAGAGCCATCCTGGCTTGTGCGCGCATCCGCTGGGGGAAGGATACCGTTGCTGGCAAAACGGTGGCCGTCCAGGGGTTGGGGCACGTCGGGATGCACCTGTGCGAAGCGTTGCACGGTGCCGGTGCCAGCTTGGTAGTCACCGACATCGATCCTGCCAAGGTGAGGGTCGCTGTCTCACGCTTCGGCGCCAGAGCTGTCGAGCCAGAGGCCATCTACGATGCCCAGGCCGACATCTTCGCTCCCTGTGCTTTGGGCGGGATCCTCAACGACGACACGATCCCGCGCTTGCGAGTGGAGATCGTTGCCGGTGGTGCCAATAACCAGCTACTCGAAGAGCGGCACGGGGAAATGCTGGAGAAGCGCGGGATACTCTATGCGCCTGATTTCGTAGCCAACGCGGGTGGCGTGATCAACGTTTACGGGGAGTTGGCTGGGTGGAGTCCGGAGCGTGCGCTGCGCAAGGCTGACGAGATCTACAACACCGTGTTGAACGTGTTCGAGCTTGCGAGGGAGCAGGGGGTGACGGCCCACGTGGCGGCGGAACGTTTGGCCGAAAGGCGTATCGAAGCGGTCCGTTTAATGGTGAGAACGCAGCCACAACCGATCGTAAGACGTGGCTGAGAGTTGCTGTCGAGTCAGCGCTCGCGCACCGGAGGTGCGGGCGCTACGTTCACAGCGATAGAGCTGGTGCGGCACGATGGAGCGCCTTCCCGAGACAATCGCCATTGCATCCGATCACGCTGGTTTCGAGCTCAAGGAGCGACTGGTAAGACGGCTCGAGAAGCTGGGCTTTGCGGTTCAGGACGTCGGTCCCCACACGCCCGAGCCGAGCGATTACCCTGACTACGGTCGACCGGTAGCCCGGATGGTGGCTGCAGGGGTCGTTAGGCGGGGGGTACTGCTCTGCGGAACCGGGCTGGGAATGTCGTGCGTAGCCAACCGAGTTCGTGGCGTGCGTGCTGCGGTCGCATGGTCGGCGCAAGTGGCGGAGCTGTCGCGCCGCCACAATGACGCGAACATCCTCGTTTTGCCGGCGCGCTTTCTTTCGGGCGACGACGCCGAACGCATCCTCGAAGTTTGGCTGAACACCGAATTCGAGGGTGGGCGACACGAGAGGCGAGTGACAAAGATAGACGCGGAGGACACTGCACTATGACTGGCTGGCTGGGATGGGACCGCTGCCCACCTGGGGCGGCGCTGCGAGAGACCGACCCCGAGATAGCGCGACTGATCGAGTTGGAAACGGAGCGACAGTCGGAGGGATTGGAGCTCATTGCCAGCGAGAACTTCGTGTCTCCCGCGGTCTTGGAAGCGATGGGATCTCCTCTCACCAACAAGTACGCCGAAGGACTGCCGGGGCGCCGCTACTACGGTGGATGCGAGGTAGTGGATCGGGTGGAGCAGCTGGCCATCGACAGGGCGAAGCTACTCTTCGGGGCGCAGCACGCCAACGTCCAACCTCATTCGGGCGCCCAAGCCAACTTCGCCGCCTGCCTCGCGTTCCTGAAACCGGGCGACACGTTGCTAGGACAAGATCTCTCGCAAGGCGGTCACTTGACCCACGGATCTCCGGTGAACTTTTCCGGGATGCTCTACCGTGCGGTCCACTACGGAGTGGACGATCGCGGCTTCATAGACTACGACCAGGTCCGCGACATCGCTCTGCGGGAACGACCCCGCCTGATCCTGGCGGGCGCCAGCGCCTACCCGCGTATCATCGATTTCGCTGCCTTTTCCGACATCGCTCGTGAAGTCGGCGCGGTGTTGATGGTGGATATGGCTCACATCGCTGGCTTGGTAGCGGCTGGCGCTCACCCTTCGCCCGTACCGCATGCCGACGTGGTGACGAGCACGACCCACAAGACCCTGCGTGGCCCCCGTGGCGGACTGGTGCTCTGCAAAGCAGAGCATGCCAAGGCGATAGACAAGGCGGTATTCCCGGGCACGCAGGGCGGTCCGTTAGAGCATGTCATCGCCGCCAAGGCGGTGGCGTTCCACGAGGCATCGCAGCCAGCGTTCCGGGAATACGCGCGGCAGATCGTACGGAATGCCCAAACGCTGGCTTCAGCTCTCGCCGAGCGTGGCTACGACCTAGTATCGGGAGGGACGGACACTCACCTGATGCTAGTCGACTTGCGCAGCAAAGGGCTGACGGGCAAGACCGCCGAGCAGGCGTTGGACCGGGCCGGAATCACGGTGAACAAGAACACCGTTCCACGCGAAACCCAGTCGCCCTTCGTGACCAGTGGGATCAGGATCGGAACGCCGGCGCTTACCACACGGGGGATGCGTGAAGCGGAGATGCGCCGCATCGCCGAGCTCATAGATCGCGTGCTCTCGGCGCCCGACGACAGTAATGTGGCCGCCGCAGTGCGCGCCGAAGTACGCGAGCTGGCGGCTGCGTTTCCGCTCTACCCGATCGGGGAACCGGCAGCGTCGTGACGCGGAGGAGCGGTGCCTAACGTGTCAAGGCACTACGCACCACGAACCACACGTTGGCCGGCCGCTCGGCCAAGCGGCGCATGTACCACGGGAACCACTGGGAACCGTAGCTGATCAGGCAGCGCACCTTGTGGCCAGCTGCCGCCAGCGCCCGCTGCTCGCCCATGCGGATGCCGTAGAGCATGTGGATTTCGTAGCGATCCCGCGCTACACCGGTCGCTTCGGCACGCTCCACGAGGTGGCGAAGGATCTTCATATCGTGCGTTCCGAAAATCGGTAACGCATCCCCAGACGCTGCAGCCTGAAGCAGACGCTCCCCCAGCACTACGTACTGACGATCGACCTGCCGCTTGGACGGATAAGCCACCTCCGGGGGCTCTGCGTACGCGCCTTTCACCAGCCTGATCCACGGTCGCAGGGGCATCAACGACTCCAGATCGGCCGGCGTACGTCTCAGGTACGCCTGCAACGCCAGGCCGACGGGCTCGTAGCGCGACTTGAGCCCTCGGTACAGTTCCAACGTGCGGTCTACGTAGGGCGAGTCCTCCATGTCTATCCAGAGCTGACTCCCCGTCTCGACAGCCTTTCGCGCCAGTGACTCCAGCCGCGACGCACACAGCTCCAAGCTCTGATCCACCCCGAGCTGTGTCGGTTTGACCGAGACGACGGTGGGAACCCCGAGCCTCCGAATCTCGTCGTACGCAGCTAGATAGTGGTCGCGGACCTCGTCTGCCTGCGACTCTCCAGTCAGGGCCTCGCCGAGCCGTGTGATGATCGTGCCGATTCCCTCGGACGCGAGCTGCCGCGCGGTGGCAAGCGCATCGGCCAACTCTTCGCCCGGCATGAATCGCCGTACCGCACGCCGAGCGAACGACTGCTTCATGAAGCGCTCCGCTAGCCAGCGGCTGCGCGAAGCACGCAGAAAAACCTTCCTCGCGAGTGACATGACCCGAATATCGCCACGCGAACGAACCGGTGCCAGTCATTCGCTGATATGGAGCGCCTAACTGGTGCTGCGCTGCCTAACTCTTGGGAATTTTTTTGTCGGGATCCAGGAACGGCTTCGGTACTACAGTCGCCGAGCGTTCCTCCCCATGCGGGAGATGTACGGTCAGAGCAGTTCCAGTTTCTGCCAAGGCACTGGGAACCATGGCGTAGCCGATGTTCTTGCGCAGCCGCGGCGACCACAATGCCGAGGTGACCTTGCCGACGATTGGACCACGATGCGAAACTGGCCACTTCGTGGCATTGAACTCGATGCGGTCACCGGCGATCTCGATACCGACTAACTTTCGCTTCGCGCCCTCGCGCCTGATACGTTCCAGCGCTTCCTTCCCTATGTACGGGCCCGGTTTGTCGAGGTCCACCAACCGATCCAAACCGACTTCGTAAAGGTTGTCTTCCAACGTGACGTCGGCTCCCCAGTTCAATATCCCAGCTTCCACACGCCGTATGTCGCTCGGACCTGTGGGTCGAATCTGGAATGGCCTCCCGGCTGCCATGATTCTCTCCCAGAGCTCGTCGCCTTTGCTGCCATCCCGCAAGTAGATCTCGTAGCCGATCTCCCCCGTCCACCCAGTCCTGGTTACGACCAGCGGGATGCCATCGAGTGAAGTCTCGACGAAGTGATAGTACTTGAGCTTAGCC